>NZ_JBEZGJ010000001.1:0-143864 GCF_040649965.1 Micromonospora sp. NPDC048843 | reverse complement strand
GCCCGGCCGCAGCAGCTGGATCTGGTCGTCGATGAACTGGCCGCCAGTGCGGTCGGCGACGGCAAGTGCCATGGCCAGCGCTACCACGACACTCAATCGGCGGTGGCGTCGTCGGCGGCGGGGTGGTCGGCGGCGGGGTGGTCGGGCCGTCAGTCAGGACCGGCGTCGGCCAGTCCCGCCAGTCGGCCAACCGGCCGAGCGCCTTGCTGGAAATCCGGATCACACCCGGCTCGTTGCCCGTCCTCAGCAGGAACTTGCGGATGTTGTTCTGCAACGGGGTACGCCACTCGGAGCGGTTGGCGCAGTGGCTGCCGTCCTGCACGTCTGACCAGTAGGTGATGTTGTCGCCGGCGCCGAGCGCCTTGTAGACCTCCGCGCCGCCCAGGGCCGCGACGCTCGCCGACCGGGGGCCGAGGTTGGCGATGTGCGGGTTGTCCATGATGAACAGCCCGCGCGGTGCCACCATGGCGACCATCTCGTGGGTGTCCACCGGGAGCCGGTTCGGACTGCCGGTGAAGGATCCGAACGCGTCGCCCAGCCAGGGTTGCTCCCCGTATGCGCTGCTCAGGCTCTGCGCGCCCTCACCCGGGATACCCCGGAAGATCGGGACGCCAGCGCTGCCCGACTCGATCGGCATGGTCAGGGCGATGCGCTGGTCGAACACACCGATCGCGAAGGCACCCTTGCCGTAACGGGAACAACCGGTGACGCCCATCGCGTCCGCCTTGAGGATCCTGCTGTCGGACTGCTCGATGACGTCGATGATTCGACTCACGCCCCACCCCCAGGCGGCGAGCAGTCCGGTGCTGCTCGATGAGCCGTAGATGCTGTAGAACGCGCCCTGCTTGTTGTTCCGGGGAGTGCCCTCGCGCCCGACTGCCAACGGGTCGTAACTGATCACGGCAGCACCGGCGGCCTTGATGGTGGCCGTGTCCGCACCGAACCCGCCGACCACCACGACGGCGGGGAAGGGACCGGTGCCGCTGGGCAGCTCGACCCGCGCCGAGAAGGTGGAGCTCCTGCCGTTGTGTGCCACGTTGACGGTGATGGTGCTGTTGGACACCGTCCCCGTGACCGTGGCGGGCTTGGCCGGCTTGTCGCCGAAGACGAACTTCTCGGCAAGCTCCTTGATCTCCGCCCGCCGGCAGCGCCAGTCGGACTTGGCGGTGATGGTCGTCCCGTTCAGCTTCTTGAAGGGGTCGGGGAGCTTGGCGTTGGTGGGCAGCGAGCCCAGGTCCGGCAGACCGGCGACGGCGCAGTCGACGCCCTCGTCCTCCACTGCCACGGCCAGCGTGCCTGCTGCGGCGTGGGCGTTCGTCGTTCGTGTCACTACCGATACCGATCCGGCGACAGTGAGCGCTGCCAGCGCCAGCACGACGACAATGGACCGGGTCCTGGAACGGCCCGAGGGAATGGTCACTAGAGGTCTCCTTCCGAGGTGGTGATTACAGGAAGGGACGAAGCGAGATCGATGATCACGATTGCCAGCCACGTCAAGCCTGGGCCGGCCCATCGCAGAGTGTCAATGTTTTTCCGAAAGTTTCGGCCCTATATCATCGAAACCTTTCGACGCCAGCCTCCGGCTCGACGGGCGGCATCACGTCCGCGCCGCACCACACCGACGCCACGATCGCGGCCCGCCGTCGAGGCCGCTCACCTCGGCCCGCGGTCCAGGAACTCGTACGTGGTGGTCAGGCCCTCGGGCAGGTCGGGGACCAGGGCGTTGGTGCCGTCGACCACCTGGACGTAACGCCTGCCATGGAAGATCGAGTAGCTGCCGTCCGGAACCTGATCGATCCGGAAGAGCTGCGTCGAGGCGGCGGCATCACACGCCCGGCCGCGTACGCTGCCCGGCGCTGCGTCGTGCACGACCGTCATGCAGATCGCGTCGGCACCGGACGCCAGGAGGACCCGGTACCTGTCGCCCTCGGGGCGCAGCACCCACAGCGCCCGATCGTCGATGCCCTGCTCGGTGGTGGCCCGCACCTGGTCGCCGTCGCTGTCGATCGCCAACGTGGCCCCGCGCATGCCGGGCAGCAGGATCTGGACCTGCCGCCGGCCACCGAGGATCTCCTGCGGTCCCGCCGAGGCGGTCTCGGACGGGACCACTGGCGGTACGACAGGGGTGGCCGGACCGACACCGGGCGTCTCGACGTTGTCCCGTACCCGCACCAGGGCGGTGCCAACGGCGAGGGCCACCACGGCCAGTCCCGCCGCGCCGACGGCCGCCCGACGCCGCCGACGCCGGTCGCTGCGGTGCCGCAACGTCTGTGCCCCCGGCAGCGTGGTGACTTGCCGGACCTCGTCCACGATCGCTGTGAGATCGTCGCGCGGATCAGCCATGGGAGGTCTCCTCCTGGTGCGCATCGGTCAGCAACCCGGCCATCGCTCTCCGACCACGGGCGAGGTACGTCTTCACCGTTCCGACGGGGGCCTCCATCTCGGCTGCCACCTCCGCGACGCTGAGGTCGTTGAGATGGTGCAGCACAACCGCCCGCCGCTCGTTGGCGCTCAGCCGTTGCAGCGCCTGCAGCAGTGCGACGTGGTCCTCGTTCAGTCCGGGCACGCCCTGGTCGACAGCGGCCCGGCGGTGTGCGCGTACCCGGTTGAACGCCTTGCGCCAGCTGCTCACCGCGATCCGGGAGGCCACCCGGCGTACCCATGCCTCCGGACTGTCCGTCTCCCGCACCGTCGCCCATCGCTGCCAGGCCCGCATGAACGCCTCGGCGACGGCGTCCTCCGCCTCGGCGCGGTTGCCGGTGAGCGCGTACACGTGACCCACGACCCGACCCGCGCAGGCCGCGTAGAGGGCGTCGAACTCTTCGGCGTCACGCATCCGACCGGTGCCCTCCCATGCCTCGTCCCCTGGTCACCGCCGCATCGAACTCGCCAGGGTGGACAGCTCACGTCGGCGCGGGGTGCGATTGTGGCCTCTGTCACACCAGGGTGATCAACCTAACGACCTGGTCAGGCGTCATCGTGCCGACCCGGGAGACGCCCGTGTCGGAGAGGACGATGTGCGACGACGGCAACGACGCGCCCTGACAGCCGGCGTACTCGCGACCGCGCTGGTTGCGGCGGGCCTGATCGCCCAACCGGCGAACGCGCAGGAAACGCCGACGGCCACGGCCCCCGGCACCCACGGAACCTTCACACTGATCACCGGTGACCGGGTTTCGCTGGACGCGGCCGGGCGCCCACAGATCCAGCGCGGGCCGGGTCGGGCCGGCATGCGGTTCGTGAGCAGCCGGGAGGACGGTCACCAGTACGTCATCCCGGTGGACGCGATGCCCTTGGTGCGAGACGGGCGGCTCGATCGACGTCTGTTCGACCTCAGCACGCTCGGCGATTTCGGCTACGACGACCGGGCAGCCGAGTTGCCGCTGCTGGTCGCGTACCCCGAGAACATGGCGGCGCGGGCACGGACCGCGACCACCGGGGGCGCCGGGCGGGTGCGGGCCGATCTTCCGGCCGCGCACGCGCTCGCCGTCCGGGCGGACCGGGACGACCGGGTGACGCTCTGGACGTCGCTCACCCGAGGTACGACGTCCGCTCGCACCCTCACCACGGGCGTCACCCACATCTGGCTGGACGGCAAGCGCACCGTCTCCCTCGATCGCAGCGTGCCGCAGATCGGTGCCCCGGCGGCGTGGCAGGCCGGTTTCGACGGCACCGGCGTCACAGTCGGCGTGCTGGACACCGGGATCGACGCCGGCCACCCCGACTTCGCCGGGCACCTCACCGAGGTCCGGGACTTCACCGGCGGCAACGACCCGAGCGACGCGGTCGGCCACGGCACCCACGTGGCCTCGACGATCGTCGGCAGCGGTGCCGCCTCCGGCGGCAGGTATCGCGGGGTCGCGCCAGGGGCGAAACTGCTCGTCGGCAAGGTCTGCGCCACCACCGAATGCCAGGACTCGGACATCATCACCGGCATGCAGTGGCTCGCGCCGCAGACCCGGGTGGTCAACCTCAGCGTGGGCGGCGACGACGCACCCGGCCTCGACCCGCTGGAGACCGCGGTCCAGGAGCTGAGCCACGAGTACGGCACCCTCTTCGTGGTCGCGGCCGGCAACGAGGGGAAGCCGAAGTCGGTCTCCTCGCCGGCCTCCGCCGACGACGCTCTCGCCGTCGCCGCCGTGGACGCCGACGACCAGCGGGCCTACTTCTCCAGCCGGGGCCCGCGCGTCGGCGACAACCACATCAAGCCCGAGATCAGCGCGCCGGGCGTCGACATCGTGGCCGCCGCCCCGGGCGGTGACTACGCCACCATGTCGGGTACGTCGATGGCGACCCCGCACGTGGCCGGCACCGCCGCGATTCTCGCCGGGCAGCACCCGGACTGGTCCGGCCCGCAGCTCAAGGCCGCCCTGATGGACTCGGCCAAACCGACCGGCGAGGACACGATCTACGAGCAGGGCGCCGGCCGGGTGGACATCGCCCGCGCGGTCGCCCAGCCGGTCGCCACCGACATCGCCGCCATCGACTTTCCGGTACAGCGCTGGCCGCACGCCGACGACAGCCCGATCACCCAGGTCGTCGGCTACCGCAACTCTGGCACCGCGCCGGTCACACTGACGCTGGCAATCGCTCCGGCCCCGGCCGGCATGCTCACCGTCAGCCCGGCCACGCTCGTGGTGCCGGCCGGCGGCAGCGCCAAGGCGACGATCACCGTGGACACCCGGGTGGACGCCCCGGACGGCGTCTACCAGGGCGCGCTGACCGCGACCGCCGCCGGCGACCTGCGGGTACGGACGCCCTTCGTGTTGAACCGTGAGATCGAGAGTTACGACGTGCGGCTCAACCACACCGGACGCGACGGCAGGCCGGCCACCGAGTACACGACAGTGGCGGCGAACCTGACCACCGGAGAGTTCAGCACCCTCCCCGCGACACCGGGCGGCGGCGTCCTGCGGCTGCCCAAGGGTCGGTACGCGTTGTACAGCACCATCCACGAGGGTGCCGTGTCGACACTGCTCGCGCAGCCGGTCCTGGACGTACGCGGCCCGGTCACCGAGGCGGTAGACGCCCGCAACGCCAAGCCGGTCGCGTTGACGGTGCCGCAGCGCGACGCCGCGCCGATCTCGATCAACGTGAGCGCCAACTGGGACGACGGCATGCGCTACCCGGGCGTCCAACTCAGCGGAGTCTCCTTCACTGACATCTTCTTCGGCCGGCTCGGGCCCGCCGTCACGGCACCCGAGTTCACCGCGACGCTGGGCGTCGGGCTCGCCCGGCCGGGCACTGACGGCACCTTCCGGAACAGCCCCTACACCTACGACCTGGCGTACGTCGGCACTGGCGACATGTTCACCGGCCTGACCAGGAAGCTGTCACCGAAGAACCTCGCCACTGTCAAGACGACCTACCGCAGCCAGTCCACGACGGCGACGGCAACCCGGTTCCACCGCGCGTCGGCGCCCGGAGGCGCGGGCCCGATCGGGTCGAACACGCCTGTCGACCTGCCGTTCAAGGGCACCGAGTACTACAACACCGACGGCGGCATCGTCTGGACGTCCACGTTCGTCGAGGGGGACAACCTCACGACGCAGGATTCGACAGTCAGGTCGGGGCGTACGTACACCCAGACCTGGAACGCGGCACCCTTCGGGCCCTCCGTGACCCAGGCGCCGACCCTGTCACCCCTGGGGTACGCGGGCCGCGACGGCGACGCCATCTCGATCGCGTCGGTGCCCCTGTTCGGCGACGCGACCGGTCGCCCCGCGAGCCGCGACGACCAGCCGGTGCGGTTCCGGCTGCTGCGCGACGGTAAGGAGATCGGCACCTCGGACAGCCCGTGGGCCGAGTTCGCGGTGCCCGCCGGGAAGGCCACCTACCGGCTGGAGGCGACCGCCACCCGAGGCGCACCGGACACCCTGTCGACGTCGGTCTCGGTGGCCTGGACCTTCACCTCGGCGCACACCACGTCGCCGGAGCGGTTGCCGCTGACCACTGCTCGCCCGACGCCAGTGCTCGACGACACCAACACCGCACGGGCCGGCCGGGTCATGACGATCCCGGTGGCGCTGGACCGGCAGGCCGGCTCGAAGGCCGCGGCCAACCGGAAGCTCGCCGTGTCCGCGTCGTTCGACGACGGCCGGACGTGGGTTGCGTTGCCGGTGATCCGGAACGTCGCGCTGATCAGTCATCCGCGACGGGCCGGGTTCGTCTCGCTGCGACTGACCGCCACCGACACCGCCGGCAACACTGTCACGCAGACGATCCAGCGGGCCTACCGGATCGCCTGACGCGTTGCCCGGTCCGGGGTGGCGGCTGCTGGAGCCGCCGCCCCGGACCCGATCCGAGCGCCTCAGGCGGTGAGGCGCCGGCGATTGACGCTGTCGCGCCGCTCGATCCGGCGCGGTGACCGAGGACACGGTGCACCGACTCCGCCGAGAGGGTGGAATCAGAGGTGTGAGCAGAGAAGGCACCGGCGAGTGACGTCGTGAGGTCCACTCTTTCGACCCGCGCTCCGGGTTCGTCCGGCGCTGGCACGACGCCCGCGGCGAACGAACCGATTCGGGTGACGCCCGCCCATCGGCAGCGCTGGGCGGTGCAGATCATGGCTGTCGCGCCCGACGACCAGGTGCTGGAGATCGGCTGCGGTCGGGGAGCTGCCGTCTCCCTGGTCGCCGGCCAACTCACCACCGGTCGGATCGTCGCCATCGACCGCGCCGCGACGGCGGTGCGGCTCGCGACCGAACGGAACCTGAGCCACATCGACGCCGGTAGAGCCGAGATCCGGCGAGCAGGTTTCGAGTCGGCCGACCTTCCGACCAGCCACTTCACCAAGATCTTTGCGGTGAACGTCAGCCTCTTCTGGTTGGGCGACGCGGCGCAGCAGATCGCGCGGATACGCAGCCTGTTGGCACCGGGAGGCCGGCTCTACGTCTTCGGCGAGCGACCGACCGAAGCGCACGCCACCGCGAACCTCACAGCGACCGAAGCACTGCTCGAGACCCACGGCTTCACCACGACCACATCGAGCGCCACCCGTGGTCAGGGCCGGGTGCTGACCTGTGTCACCGGCACGCCGATCCGATGAGCCTGGGCCAGTCGCAGCGTTGACATGAGCCGGGCGGGCTCGGCGTGACGCCGAGCCCGCCCGTTCCCTGTCAGTCGATCTTGATCAAATCGGGTCAGCGCTGCAGGGTCAGCAGACCCGGCCGGTACGGCAGCAGGCCGTAGTCGACGCCGTCGGAGCTGGGGGAACGCCCCTGGTAGAGCAGTTGCAGGTTGCAGGCGTCGACGGTCATCGTCTGGTCGGCGTTGGTGCGCAGCAGCTCACCGTGGCTGATGTCGTTGGTCCAGGTCGCGCCGCTGTTGACCTTGCCCGCGAACGGGTTGCTCTGGGTCGCGGCCTGCGGGGTCCACGAACCGTTCAGGCTGGTCGCCGTGAACGAACGGAAGTAGCGGCCCGTCGAGCCGATCGCCTCGACGATCATGAGGTACTTGTTCAGACCCTGCAGCTTGTAGACCTGAACGGCCTCGAACAGGTTGTTCTGCGTGTCGCTCATGATGGTCGTGTAGCTGCTGCCGAAGTTGCCCGGGAAGTTCCCGATCGGCATGCTGGCCCGGTAGATCTTGCCGTTGTCGCCGGCGAAGAAGAGGTACATGTTCGTACCGTCACCGATGACCGTCTGATCGATCGGGCCGGTACCGGAGCCGGTGATGCTTCCGGTGAACAGCGGCTGCGCCGCGGACCAGCCGTTCGGGTTGGTGGGGTTGGTGGAGGTCCGGTAGGAGAACGCCGTGCCACCCCACTGGTAGGTGAGCACCCAGATGTTCTTCGGCGCGAAGTAGAAGAGCGACGGCGCGACAGTGCCGGAGTTCATCGTGTTCTGGGTGGCCGAGGCCATCTGCGAGTAGTTCGAGAAGAGGCTGAAGTTCATCGAGCCCCAGCTGCTACCGAAGTCGTGCGTGGTGGCGTAGACCAGTTGCTGGCCGTTGTACGGGGCGACCGTGAAGTCCTTCAGCGACACCCAGCCCGACTTCGGGTTCGCCAAAACTCCGGTGGAGGACCACCGGTACGTCGAGGGAAGGTCGCACGTGCCGCCCGGCGGCGGAGTCGTCGTCGGCGGCGGCGTGGTTCCGTCGACGCGGACGAACTGCCACTGCTGGTTCGAGCCGTTCCAGTCGTCGTACTGCACGATGTTTCCGCCGTCGGCGGTCGAGGCGCCCTGCACCTCCATCACCTTGTTGCTGTTCCGGTTGATCAACCGGACGTAGCCGCTGTCCGAGTCGGCCAGCCGGAACTGCTGGTTGGTGCCGTTGAGGTCACTCCACTGCACGATGCTGCCACCGTTGGCGGTCGAGAAGCCCGAGACGTCCAGCACCTTGCCGGACAGCCGCGACTTCACTCGGTAGTAGCCACCCCCGGAGTCGACGAACTGCCACTGCTGCTGGTTGCCGTTGTTGCGGGCCCACTGGGTGATCCGGGCACCGTCGTTCGTGGCCAGGTTGTAGACGTCCAGGGCCTTGCCGCTGTTGCGGTTGACCAGCACGTACCACGCGTTCGTGTCGACCGACGCCGCAGCGGCGGGAGACGACACCACCGCTACGGCGGCACCACCGACCATCAATGCCGCCGCGCTGGCGGCGAGGATGCGGGGCAACCACCAACGCCGCCGCGACGGCGTTGCGATCGATGGAGACCTATCGAGGGCAGACATGATCCTCCTCCAGTGACCAAGAGCCGAACGGCCTGCCCGAGGGTGGGCGTACCGCGACGCGTGGCCGAGCGCGCAGGCGTCAGAGAGTTAGCGCTAACAAGACGCCGGCGAGCAGTAGCGCACGCCTGATTCGAGATCGACGAAGCAGGGCTTGCCCGGAAAGCCAAGGTGTCGTCGTCCTTAGGCATCGACTGTGAGCGATAACATGCCGTTCGTCAAGACGTAATGTGCTGGGAACATCTGCCGTTGTCGGGCTGTGGATCATGGGGTGGGACCTCTTGAACGGCATTCCCGCAGGCATCGCCCCAGATCCCCGGTCAGGACCACCGTCGAACCCTTGAGGAGGTCCCCGCGAGCGCGTTAACATCGACGACTGCCCATTGCCGGTGGCTTGCTGGTGGCGCCGGTGAACTCAGCCTGACGGGTCGACCGGCAGGCGCGCTGGCGCGGCGACCGCCAGGAAGCGATCGCCGTGCGGGTCAAGGCCCACCGGGTGGCCGGTCAGCAGGAGCCGGGGTACGTCCGAGTCAGACCGCGCCTCGATCGACAAGGCTGAACGTGGTGTTCAGCGGGGCGTCGCCGAGAAACTCGACGAAGATCTCCCTCTTGGTCGGGCTCCACTGCACCGGGCCGTACTCCTCGCTGATGATGGCGTAGGAGGGGCGCCGCTTGTCGTCCTCGCCCTCACGGGATATCGCGAACAGGGTCGCCTTGGTCGGCCGACAGTCGGCTCCCACGAGAGACTTGTACCCCTCTGAGTCGAGCTTGACCCCGAGGCACGGTCGGTGGGCGATGTCCGGGTTGACGGACTTGATCATGTAATCGACGCCGACCGGTTCGAGCACGAAGAGCGCGTCCTTGCCGGTCCCGTCACCAACCTTGAGCTCGCCGTGAGAGGGCAGCGACAGATCGCGGTCGATTTCCACCACGTGCAGCAGGAATCGCCGCTGACCGGCCAGCATGGCCTGGGTGGGGTCCACACTTGCCGACGGTGAGGCGGACGGCTTGCCCGACGCGGGCATGGACGCCGTGGCCGCCGGCCCGCTCGTCGCCGGGCCACCGCTCGTCGCCGGGCCACCGCTCGGCGTCGAGGCGGCCCGGTCCGGCTTGGACTGCCCACCCAACAGTTTTGGGCCAAACAGGAAAGCGGGCACCAGCACGGCGATCACCGCAGCGGTCGCCCCCAGCGCCGTGAGCCAGCCACGCCGACGTGAACCCGCGCGAGAGGCCGTGCCCAGACCCGACGGCGTCGACCGCGCGCCTTGATCATCACCATCGGCGGCGGGCGACACGTTCGGCGGCGTCGCGCCCAGGAGCTGGGCCGGCCCGCCGGCACCCACCGGAGGCGCTGCGGTCAACAACCCGTCGAGCAACTCCCGGGCGGTGGGCCGGGCAGCGGGGTCCTTCTCCAACGCCCGGGAGACCAACTCCCGCAACGGCCCACCGAGACCGGTGAGGTCCGGCGGTTGAGTGAGGATCCGCATCGCGGTGGCGGTAGGGGAGTCGCCCCCGAACGGGCTGCGGCCGGTCGCGGCGTAGGCGACCAGGGCGCCCCAGGCGAAGATGTCCGCGGCCGGGCCCGCCGGACGGCCGGAAGCCGTCTCGAACCGCTCCGGAGCCATGTACGAGACGGTCCCGACCATCTGGTTGGTCCGGGTGTGCTGGCTCGTCGCCTCGAACGCTCGGGCGATGCCGAAGTCGATGACCTTGATCCCACCCGGTGCGACCAGGACGTTCGCCGGCTTCAGGTCGCGATGGATCACCCCGGCGCCGTGGATGGCGGTGAGCGCGGTGGCCACCCCAACCGCGATGCTGTGCAGGCGCGCCGCCCCCAGCGGCCCCTGTGTTCGGATCACCTCGGCCAGACTCGGGCCCTCGACGTACTCCACCACCAGGTACGGCGGGTCATGGTCCGGGTCGGCGTCCAGGACCTCCGCGGTGCAGAACGGTGGAACCTGGCGGGCACGGTTCACCTCGCTACGGAACCGACCCCGGAACTCCTCGTCGTGCGAGAGTTCCGCACGGACGACCTTGACCGCCACGGGCCGCCCCTGCGGCGAACGGGCCAGGAAGACACTGCCCATGCCCCCGTCGCCGAGCCGGTCGAGCACCTCGTACTCACCGAGGCGTGCCGGGTCACCGGGACGCAACCCGTCGCTCACGCCAGATGCCCGCAGACCGCGACCACCGCGCGAACCGTTCCGCCCATCACCCGTCCCCTTAGGTCACTCCGACGCCGGCCGCAGCCTATCTCCCGCCCACCGAATCCCGTCGATGCCGTCCATCAGGCGGCCACTACCGGGGCTTGTCGCCCCGTCACGGCTGACGCTGCTGAAGCCGCCCCCGTCCGCCTGGCCGGGCAGGGGCGGCTTCCGCCGGGACGAGACCCTTACCGCTTCGAGGCCCAGAAGACATAGACAGCGCCGTACGGCACGGCCACCGTCGTGCCGTCGGTGCAGGCACCGGCCGGGGCGACGCCACCCGACGTCAGCAGACGGCTGATGTACGCGACGTTGCCGAGAATGCCGGTGCCGGCATGGGTGTCCACAGTCAGCAGCAGCTCGGGGATGGTCCCCGGCCGTGGGCTCTCCGCTGTCTTCTTCGCCGTGATCAGCGAGCCGTCCCGCTCGGACTGCCAGCTCGGGCCCTTGAAGTGATGGACCCGGCCGCCGGTGCCGATCAACTGCGCCTCCGGCACCGATGCGCCGGTGAACACGCCGCCAGCACACGTGTAGGTCTGCGTTCCGCGAGTGACGACGTACGCGCCGACGGGGCGCGATCCCGCCGGTGGCTTGATTGTCGAGGCGATGTGCGGGATGTCGACCCGGCGTGCGTCGGCGCCCACGGCAGCCGGCGCGGCTACCACGGCAGCGGACGCGTGCTGGGTCACCGCGCCGATCGCCGCCACAACACCGGCCATACCGACGACGGCAACCGCTCGGACCCGCGAGTGAAACGTGCTGAGCATGCGATTCCTCCGTTTCAGGCAGGCGCACCTACGCCCACTTTTCTCTGCACGGACAGCATCTACGTCGCCATGTTCGCGCAACTCTCGATGCAGTTGGCAATGAAACCCACCTGGGGCGGACTGGGACAGAGCGTCATCCTGCTGCTGGCCGCGTGGTGGACCTGGGCGGGCACCGCCATCGACACCGAGTACTACGACCCCCGGCTACGGGTGATCCAGGTTGTGGTCGTCAGCACGATATTCGGCGTGGTCCTGATGGCGGTCGCCGTACCAGGTGCCTACGGCGGGCGCGGCCTCCTCTTCGCCAGCGCGTACGTCGGCCTGCACCTGGCACGGGGGATCATGCTGGTCGTCGCGCTGCGCCCGCACAGGGCGCACGCTCGGGCCCAGCGGTTCCTCTTCTGGTTCGTGGTCTCCGGAACCCTCTGGCTCGTCGGCGCGTTCACCGATCCGGCCTGGCGCACCGGCCTGTGGGCCACCGCTCTCGTTGTCGATTACGTGGCATCCGCGCTGCGTTACCCAACGCCCGGACGAGGCCGCACACCACTCGACCAGTACGGTCAGTTGAGCGTCCACTTCGGGGAGCGGTACCAGCAGATCGCCATTCTCGCCCTCGGCGAGCTGGCGCTGATGGCGACGCTGCAATTCGCCACCGCTGTGTACACCCCCGCTCGGACCGTCGCGTTCTTCGCAGCGATCGTCACCGCGCTGCTGTTCTGGCAGATCTACGGGCTGCAGAGCAACAAACTCGTCGACCGGTCCGCGCACCAGAATCCGCGGCAGGCGGCGCGCCTCGCGCCCTACGTCTACGCCGTCGTGATAACCGGGATCATCGCGACCTCGGCCGGGGTGGACCTCGTTCTCCATGAACCCCTCGGCAGCACTCCTGCGACCTGGCTCGTCCTCATCGTCGGCGGGCCGGTGCTGTTCGTGCTCGGACGGATGGGCTCCGAGTACGTGCTGCTCGGCCAACTCCCGCCTTCGCGGCTGGCCTGGCTGGCACTGCTGATCGGCACCACGCCCGCGATGACCACGCTGGCGCCGATCCTCGTCGTGCTCGTCACCGTAGGCGTCCTGGTCGGCATCACACTCACCGACACCTGGCGCCTCCGGCGTGCGGCGTCCACGGGGTAGCGCGGGCAGGTCAAGAGCTTCATTGCCGGCGAAGTGCGGGAAGGCGACGGTGGTCGGATCACCTGCGATCCGACCACCCGGCGCGACCGTACGAGCTATCGGCGGCTCCACTGCTGGTTGGTCTGACCGGTGCAGGTCCAGAGGACGAGCTTCGTGCCGTTGCCCGTACCCACGTTGTACGGGTCCAGGCAGAGGCCGGACTGCACTCCGGTGATGGTGCCGTTGGCGTTGACGTTCCACTGCTGGTTCGTTCCGCCGTGGCAGTCGTAGATGGTGACCAGGGTGCCCGGGGACGTGCCATAGCCGGCGGCGTCGAGGCACTTGTTGCCGTACACGGTCAGCGTCTTGCTGCTCGTGTAGGTCCACTGCTGGTTGGTGCGGCCGTGACAGTCCCACAACTGCACCTGGGTGCCGTTGGTGGTGGAAGAACCGGGGACGTCGACGCAGCGACCGGACAGGGCACCCACGATCGCGGTCGTCGGCCCGGTGCCGCTGCCCGGGTCGCCGATGCTGCCGGGCACCGACTGCAACGCGCTGTACCAGCGGGCAGCCATCTTGTCGTAACCGCCGGACGTGGGGTGGACGCCGTCGATCAGGTCGGCGGTGGTGAGCGCGCTGTGCATGTCGACCAGGCGCACACGCTTGCCGGCGTTCACCTTGCTCTGCACGATGCCGGGGATCGCCGCGTTGAAGGTGCGCGCGGCCGCCTCCTGGTTGCTGTTGGAGAGCGGGATGATCTGCGCGACGAACACCTCCGCGGTGGGAGCCGTGGTGGTGATCCGGTCGATCAGGGTGGAGAGCCGGTTCGGCGCGGTGCTCACGTTGTAGTTCTGCAGGATGTCGTTGGTACCGATGTGCAGCAGGACGGTCTGCGGTCGTTGGGTGTTCAGCCAGCCGACGATGTTCGCGTCGATCTGGTCGATGCGCCAGCCGGGATGTCCCTGGTGGTCGTGGTCACCCAGGCTGGCCGGCCCGTTGAACTGCGACCCGACGAAGTCCACAGTGTATCGACCGTTGACGAGGCGCTGCCAGAGCCCGATGCGGTACCCGCCCGGCACCTGGGTGCCCTCGGTGATGGAGTCGCCGAGGGGCATCACCCGCACCCCGCCGTTGGATTCCGCGTTGGCCGGGCCGGTCGAGGTCAGCACCCCGGCGAGGACAACACCGAGTGCGGCAGTCGCCGCGAGCCATCTTGCCCTCGTTCGCATAGATTTCTCCCCTGCAGTGGTAGTGCTGACCGAGGAGTCAGGCCGTCGCGACCGCCGCGACATCGGCATGACGATGCCGTCGCAGCACTGGGACGGATTGTTAACGCTAACAGCGATTCCTGTAAATTCTTGTCGCTGATTTGGCCCACGTCAAGCGCCGGCAACCCCGGGCACCTGGCCAGAGCGGCCACTGGAGCACGAGGTGTCGGCAGGACAGAAGGGCATGGTGAGGCTGCCGTGGCGCCAGTGACGCGTACGCCGAATGTAGGCATTTTTCGCATAACACCATTTAAGGTGAGGATCGTTCGACTACCTTCGCCTTGGTGGCGACAACCGATTTGTCGCCTTCTGCGCCGACTGTGACGTGCGGAAACCTGGTGTACGGAGAAGGGCTAGGTAGCTCGATGTCCAACTATCTGCACCCGAACATGAGCGAAGTAGCGGCAGGTCAGGCCAGTCCGCCGAAGCGGCGCCGGGTGCGCTGGCTCGTCGCCGGAGTGGCCGGGTTGACCGGAGTGGTCGGTCTGGCCGCCTTCACGCCGGCCGGGGTGAGCGGAGCGACCGGGAAGAGCGGCAGCAACCCCTCCAACGCCGGAGCGCAGCTCCTCGCCGACGGCAACCGGGGCAGCGGCGACGACCACGGAGGCCGGGACCCGGGCGGCCGCGACGGCAAGGACCACAAGAAGGACGGCGACCATCGAGACGACAGGGGCGACGACTTCCGGTCCGTACCCTGCAACGCCGACGAGCTGATCGCGGCGATCGTCCGCGCGAACGCCGACTCCGGGGCGAAGCTCCGGCTCGCCGAGAAGTGCACCTACACGCTCAACAGATCCGCACCCCAGCCACCGGTGCCCTTCGGTGCGGTCGGCCTGCCGATCATCACCCAGCAGGTCGTGATCGACGGGAACGGGTCCACCATCGTCCGCGCGGCCAACGCCACCCCGTTCCGGATCCTGGAGGTCGGAGCCGGCGGCGACCTGACGCTGCGCGACGCGACCATCAAGGGCGGCCAAGCCGACGGCGGGATTGGCGCCGGCGGCGGTGGCATCCGGGTCGACATCGGCGGCAGGGCCACCATCGAGAACACCGACGTGGTCTACAACCACACCAACGGCACGGGCGGTGGTATCGCCAACTTCGGCGTCACGAAGATCCTCGGCGGGAACGACCACGGCAAGGACTGGGACGGCGAGGACAGGGACAAGAAGAAGGACAGCGGCAGCAACATCAGCAACAACAGCGCCCTGTACGACGGCGGAGGCGTCCACAACAACGGCAACCTCACCGTGCGGAACACCCGGCTGAGCTACAACAACACGATCGGGGTCGTCACCGTTCTGCCCATCGGTGGTGCTGGTGGCGGGTTGTCGAACAGCCAGGTCGCCGTGCTCGAGAACGTCCACCTGGACAACAACACCGCAGGCTTCCGTGGCGGCGGCATCCGCGGCGGCATCAACTCCACCACCGAGGCCAGGAACGTCGAAGTCAACGACAACCGAGCCGGCAGCGAGGGCGGCGGAATCTTCTCCGACGGCGTCTTCCACCTCAAGCACGGCAAGGTCCACCACAACGAAGCCGGCCAACGGGGTGGCGGCGTCTACAACCAGATCGGCCAGTTCGTCGCCGAGGACAGCTGGATCAACGAGAACGTCGCCAGCACGAACAGCACCATCGAACACGGCGGCGGCGTCTACAACGGCAGCGGCACCGTCGTCCTACGCCGCACCCACGTCGACCGGAACCGGGCCATCGGCTCGAACTCCCAGGGCGGCGGAATCTACAACAACAGCTCGCTCACCCTCACCGAAAGCAAGGTCACCGACAACATCTCCATCCTGGCACCCGGCGGGATCTTCAACGACGGTGGCCAGGTCAACGTGGACCAGAAGACGGTGATCAGCGGCAACCGGCCCACGAACTGCACACCGAGCTCACCACCGGTGCCCAACTGCTTCGGCTGATCATCCGATCGCCCCGGCACTCGGGTGGCACGAGGTAGGCATCCGGTCCCGCACAGGTTCGGTCACGAAGATCGGACCCGCGCGGGACCGGATGCCGTCTGCGGAACGACCGTAGGGACTCGAACCGTCGTTCCTCTGGCGTTCGACGATCCTCCGGGTGCGGCGGTTCAGGTATCGATGATGTTGTTGTTCTCGTCGATGCCGTGGCTGCGCCAGTAGACGTCCCACTCGTCGTCGACGTGCTGCGGGACCTTGCCCTCCGGGTAGCGGACGTACGGCGGGGTCGGTTCCTGCCCATCCGGGAAGCAGGCGCTGCCGCCCAGCCCGCCAACAGCGATCGCCGGATATTCACCACCAGAGCAGATGCTCTCCTGGAACGAGCACCCGGTGGTGACCATCAGCCCACCAAGACCGACTACGGCCAGGGCGATCATGAAGCGCGTTCGCATGGGGGGGATACCTCGGCAGATTGGAGACGGAGGAGGCCATGGCGTTGCGGTTCGAGCATCGCGACACCGAGATCGATGTGAGCCTCGTCGACCGCGTGTGGCGCACCCGCTCTGACGCGGAGGAGACGATGACGTCCGCAGCACGCACCTGCTGGCATCTGATCCTCTCGCGGGCGCAGGGACGTCTACTCGCCAGCCTGCGCGGGCCGGAGATGAGGGCGACTACGGCACCGGTCCCGCCGGGCACCGAGTTCCTCGGGGTCCGGTTCGCATTCGGCGCGGTTCTTCGGCCGCATCCCGCAGCCTCGATCGTCGATGGGTACGTGCCGTTCCCAGTAACCGAATCGGGCAGGATCGTCGTCGAAGGGCGGTCGAGCCGAGGCGGAGTCCGGGCGGCGATCCGGCAAGGCGCGGTTTCATCCGGATACCTGTGTTGTATCTGGACGAAACCGCAACGCCGTCGGTCGTCGTTCGGGCCCGCCGCAGGCCGGCCCGCGTCAGCGGCCGGGTGTGCACCCATGGGTGCACGAAAAACGCCCCTCTGGTCGACTTCCGTCGATGGCCAAAGAGGCGTTGTCCCTGCTCAACTGCTGTGCGCCCGAAGGGACTCGAACCCCTAACCTTCTGATCCGTAGTCAGATGCTCTATCCATTGAGCTACGGGCGCTTGTGCTCAGCCAGTGTACACACCCGGCTTTCGCGCGGAGACTCCGGGATTCGAACCCGGGAGGGGCTTTAAGACCCCAACCGCATTAGCAGTGCGGCGCCATAGACCAGACTAGGCGAAGTCTCCCTGGTGATCCTCAGACCACCGCGCCCGAGAATACAGGTCGCCACCCACCGGGAGCAAAACGACTTCCGGGGTACGCCAGCCGAGGCCTGCCCGCCCCCGTGTTTCCACGCTGTGCGTCGGCGTGATCGGGACTACGCTCCATCGATATGCAGGAGCAGCCGCCCAGCGAGTCGACCCGTCGAGAGCCTGCTGAACGAGCGCCTCGGCGCTCCCCACGGGCCACCTTCAGGCCGCCGATCGTGGCCGAGGAGCCCACCGAGACGGTGGAGCCTGAGGCGTCGACGCCGCCGCCGGCGACCCCGGCGACCCAGCGTCCTCGACGGGCCAAGGCCGCCCCGGCGGTCCTCTTCCAACCACCGGAGCCGGATCGCCCCCTGCCTCGACAGGCAGCCGACACGCCCGCCGAGGTGACCCCGGCCACGCCGGCACCCCGCAAGCGCGCCGCAAAACCCACCAAGGCCGCGAGCACCACCGAAGCGCAGACCACCGGCGAAGCGCAGACCACCACCGGCGAAGCGAGCACCATCACGCCAACGGCCCCGGCCAAAGCCGCGAAGACCACCAAGCGAGCGGCCACCCCGCGAAAGAGCACCACGCCGACAAAGCCCGCCCCCGAACCCGTGGTCACGCAGCAGACGGCGCCCGCCGAGCCGCAGCTGGCACCGGCAACACCCGCCGTGCGGCAGGCTGAGCCGGCTCTGGGGCGTACCCCCGAATCGGAGCTGCGCGCGGTCGCCGCGCGCGTGCTCGACCACCCTGGCTTCGCACCGGAGCTGTTGGCTCTGGCCGCGGTGCGGACGTTCGGGCCCGGCGCGGCCGGGTGGGCCGCTGGGTTGCGCGACAGGTATCCGGACGCCTCGGCGGACGGCCTGGCGCGGTTGGCGACCCGGCGGTTCGTCCGCTCGGCGGGTGCGGGTGGGGCGACCGCCGCGCTGGCCGGCTTCTTCGCGCCGCTGGCCGAGTTGGCGGCGGTGCTGTGGACGCACTCGGAGCTGGTGCTGCACCTGGCCGCGGCGTACGGCAAGGATCCGACGCATCCCGACCGGGCCGCCGACCTGCTGGTGCTGACCCAGGTGCACCCGGATCGGGCGAGCGCGGCGGCGGCTCTGGCCGCCGCCGAGGCGGCGGGTGACCCGGTCGAGGGGGCGTGGCCGCGCACGGCGGAGGCGGCCTGGCGGTTGGCCGCGCCGCTCACGGCGCAGGCAGGCGGTTGGGTGGTGTTGCGGTTGGTGGCCCGGTTGCTGCCGGGCGCGGCGGTGCTCGCGGCGGCGTTGGGTGACTCGGCGGCGGCCGACCGGCTCGCGGCCCGAGCGGTGGCCGCCTACCGACCCGACCGGCGCTGACCGGTCAGAGCCAGTCGAACCACTCCCTGGGCAGCAGCGCGTAGCCGACGAAGGCGAACACGTCGAGCAGTGTGTGCGCGATGATCAGCGGCATCACCCGCCGGGTGCGCAGGTAGAAGACGCTGAACACGACGCCCATGATCGCGTTGCCGACGAACGCGCCGAAGCCCTGGTAGAGGTGGTACGAGCCGCGCAGCAGCGCGCTGGCCGCGATGATCGCGGCCAGCCGCCACTGGAGCTGACGCAGCCGGGTGACCAGGTAACCGACCACGATCACCTCTTCCAGCACGGCGTTCTGCACGGCGGCGAGGATCAGCACCGGAACCGTCCACCAGACGTCCGGCAGCGCGGCCGGCACCAGCGTGGCGTTGAGGCCCAGGTGGGCCGCCACCCAGAACAGCGCCAGCCCGGGTAGGCCGATCAGCGCCGCGAGGCCGGCGCCGCGCGCCACGTCCTGACCGGGCCGCCGGGCGTCCAGGCCGAGGGTCCGCGCCGGGTCGCCGGGGTCACGGCTGAGCAGGTGTACGGCGAGCAGCACCGGCAGCAGCGCGAACACGATGCCGAGTAGCTGGTACGTGAGGTCCAGCCAGGGGCGGGCCGACGCCGAGGTGTTCAGCGAGGCGGTCTGCTTGGAGAGCGGACCGTCGGCGGTCAACTTCGCGATGATCGAGACCACCGCGTAGATCGCGGACTGGCCGAGGGAGAGGCCGAGGACCAGCAGCGTCTCGGTGCCCAGCAGTCGGCGGGACACCGGGCGGGTCAGCTCAACGGTCACCGCACCACTCTGCCCGACGTACGGCACCCGTGACATGGCCGACCGGCCACCATGAGCCGATCGCACATTCTGTGCGACCAGTCGACACGCTCCGTGGAGATTCTATGAGCGCCCGATCCGTTGCCGTCTGGAGGAGGAGCGTCCATGGACAACCTCGCGCGGTTGCTGAAGGAGAGCTGGACCCTGGTTGAGGACGACCGGGTCCGGCTGACCGAGCACTTCTACGCCCGAGTGTTCCTGCTCGACCCCGCCCTGCGGCAACTCTTCCCGGTGCAGATGACCGGCCAGGGTGACCGCCTACTCGAAGCGATCATCACGGCGATCCACACTGTCGACGACCCGGAGAGCTTCGACGAGTTCCTCCGGGCGCTGGGCCGCGACCACCGCAAGTACCACGTCGACGAGCGGCACTACGCCACGATGGGCGTCGCACTGCTGGACGCGCTGCGCAGCACCGCCGGTGACGGCTGGAACCTGGAGTACGACCAGGCGTGGCGGGAGGCGTACGCCGCCATCGCCGCCCTGATGGTGGCCGGTGCCGCCTCCGACGACGACCCGCCGTTCTGGCACGCCGAGGTGCTGACCCACGAGCGGTACGGCCCGGACACCGCCGTGCTGACCTGCCGGGCGTTGCAGCATCCGCTGCGCTGGCAGGCGGGGCAGTACGTGAGCCTGGAGGCGCCGCGCCACCACCCCCGGGTGTGGCGCAACTACTCGGTGGCGAACGCCCCGAACGACGACAACGTGCTGGAGTTCCACGTGCGGTCTCCGGGGGCCGGCTGGGTGTCCGGCGCCCTGGTGCGGCGGGTGCGGCCGGGTGACCTGCTCCGCCTGGCGGCGCCGATGGGGTCGATGACCCTGGACCGCGCCTCGGAACGGGACATCCTCTGCGTGGCCGGCGGCGTCGGGCTGGCGCCGATCAAGGCGCTGGTGGAGGAGTTGGCAACCTTCAACCGGACCCGGTGGGTGCACGTCTTCTACGGCGCACGGCAGGCTGCCGACCTGTACGGCCTGGACGGGTTGCAGGAGTTGGTGGCCGTACACCCGTGGTTGTCGGTCACCGCGGCGTGCAGCGAGGATCCGGACTTCGACGGCGAGCAGGGCGAGATCCCGGAGGTGGTGGCCCGGTACGGCCCGTGGACCACGCACGACTGCTTCGTCTCCGGTGCCGCCCGGATGGTCCGGTCCACCCTGCGGGTGCTCGCCGCGGACAACGTGCCGCCGCCGCACATCCGCTACGACACCTTCGGTGACCTCTAGACGTTCCTCCCCCCACACCGGGGCGCGTGCCCCTGCCCCCTGGGGCACGCGCCCCGGTCCCTTCGTGGTCAGTACCGCCAGGGGTGCCCGGTCTCGCGGTACTCCTCCACCGGCACCAACGGCACGCCGGGTGCCATCCGGTCGACGTAGAGCCGGCCCTCCAGGTGGTCGATCTCGTGTGCGACCAGCCGGGCCATGCCGAATTCGAACGACGTGATGATCCGGCTGCCGTCCCACTGGGCGTGTTCCACGTCCAGGCGTAGCGGCCGGGGCACCAGACCTCGGTGGTCGAAGTAGGAGAGGCAGCCCTCGTACTGCTCGTCGGTCTCCGGGTCGGCGTCGACCACCCGTGGGTTGAGCAGCACTACCGGCTCCGCTGACCGGTCGGGGGGCCGCACCACGGCCGCCGCGCGGCCGATGCCGAACTGCGGGGCGGCAACGCCCACTCCCTTGCTGAACGGGTGCAGCTCGTCGAGCCGGGCCAGGGCCATGGTGAGCCGGTCGACAACGTCCCTGGCGGCGTGTTCCTCCCCGGGCAGGTCGAACGGGCGGGCCCGCTGGCGGAGCAGGTCGTCCCCGCGTTGCACGATGCCGAGGCCCCGCATCCGGTCGCTGGGTCGGACCCGGGCGCCGCCGGGGCCGACGTCCGGCTCGGTGTCCGGACGGGCACGGAACCGCCACTGCATCCGGTAGCGGGCGTTCAACGGGGGGTCGTCGGTCTGCCAGTCGTAGATCACCCGGTCGCCCTCGTCGTGACGCTGCGGGGCCGTCCGCAGCGGGCCCTCCTCGGCGCTGAGCGAGGTCTCCACGCCCCAGACCTGCGGGTCGAGTGCCGCGGGCAAATCCAGGCGTACGGCGAGCTGCCGGGTGGGCAGTCGGACGGCTCGCTGGAACCAGGGGCCCCACTTCTCGTGCCCGACGCTGTACGCGTACTCGATGGTGGCCCGGTCGCCCGGGTAGAGGGGGAATCGTCGCTCGCCGTTCTCGAAGAGCAGCCAGATCTCCTTGAACGCGTCCCGATCGTGCTTGGCTCGCCAGTGCATCGGCTCCGGGTCGCCGCCGCCGTCGTCTCGACGGGCCTGTATCTGCAGCTCGGCAAAGGTGAGGGGGTGCTCCCGGTGGTGCCGATTGGAACGGCCGGGGTCGTTCGGGTAGCGGTCGACGGCGACCCGGACCAGGTAGCGGGTGACCGGTTCGGTGCCGGCGTTGTACAGCTCACGGTGGATGACGCACCGGTAGCCGTCGTCGGCGTGGGTGAGGGTGGCCAGCTCCCGTTCCACGACCAAGCCGGTGCCGGGCGGCAGCCACTGGCCTGGCAGGTACTGCTCGCGGTGCGGTGGACCCGCCCGAGCGTGCCGTAGGTCGTCGTACTCCCGGAAGCGCTGCCAGATCGCGCCGCTCGCCTCCAGCACGGCCTCCGCGCGGCGGGCGAAGTCCTCGGTCGGGCGGTGACGGCGCCCCTCGACGTGGCTCACGTAGGACGGGTCGAACCCCATCAGGACGGCCAGTTGCTTCTTGGACAGCCCGCGCCCGGTCCGTTGCCGGGCGAGTTCGGCCGCGAAGGAGTCGGCAGCCCGTTCGAGGGGTGAGGTCGTCATGAGCTTCCTCGTGGCCGGGGCTATAAGTTTCACGTTCCGTGCGCGAGCACACACGCAAGTGGCATGTTTTCGACACACCGCTTGACAATTCACCGATGGCCATCGATCGTGCGGCGGCGTTTCCCAGCACTGACTCCGGGTAGTAGGCGAAGCACTACTCCCGTCATTCACGGGGTGACCTGGGCGTCCGGGATGTGACCAAGGTGAGGCTTCCCTTACGGCCAGGGCCTTGGTTAGGCTAGCCTTAGCTCAGGACGGCACTGGCTCGTCCGCCGGGGCGCACTCCTCGGTCACACAGACAGGGGACGACTCAGGTGACAGCGGTGATGCCACGCCGGGAGGCCGCCACCACGCCGCTCGCCCCCGTCACCGCGGCGCTCCGGGCCATGTTCGGCACCGACGACCTCCCCGGCCTCGCCCGGGGCCTGCTGGTCGACGACGAGCTCGGCTGGGCGCCCGCCACCACCCTGATCGACGGCACCCGACTGCCGGAGCTGCTGAACGGCGCCGCCGTCCGCTGGGGCGGCACCCCGCACGCCTGCGCTGCGCTGGCCTGGAAGTCCTACAGCTACTGGGCAGCGTTGCCGGTAGTGCTCGGCTGGGCCTCCGCCCGGCGGGTGCCACTGCTCGATCCGGCCGACCTGCTGATCCACTTCGAGGACCATCGCCAGCTGCTCACCATGGGCATGCGCCGGGGCACCACGGTGGCGGTGCTGCCGAACGATCCGCTGGCGCTGGTCGGCCTTCCGGAGGTGCGGGTCGTCGCCGACGAGGCGGAGCTGCTGGCCGCGCTGCGCGCGTCCCTGCTCGACGCCCACCTGGCGCCGCTCATCACAGCGATCCAGTCCGAGGTCCGGGTGGGCACCCGGACGCTACTCGGCTCGGTCGCCTCCGGCATCGCGCACGGCATCCTGCGGGCCGCTGACGCTCTGCCCGGCTCCACTGTGCAGAGCATCGACACAGTGCTCGGCGCACTCGACCTGGCCGACCTGATCGAGCTGGTGCCGGGGCCGACCGGTGAGCCGACAGTGCAGCGTCGCACCTGTTGCCTCGCCTTCACCCTGCCCCACCCGAAGGTCTGCCAGGGCTGCTGCGTCCGCTAGGCCGGGCTGCATCCGCCGAGCCGGGCTGGACCGCACTGCTCAATCGGTCAACGACCGGACGTCCCACACCCACACGCCGCCGGTGAAGACCGGCTGGATCCCGGTCAGCTCGGTCATCCCCCGGCGCAGCGCTGCCTCGTGCTCGTGCGGCCCGAGGATGACCACCCCGGCCCGCCAGTAGCGCAGGTCGTCGACCGCTCGGACCCGGCTCTGCGGCGTGATCGGCGGCACCGCCCCGGTGCGCCGGATGGTGGAGAAGAAGCTACTGGTGGGACGGGGAGTCGCACCGAACAACGCGACCTTCGGCGGATCGGCGTTCGGGCGGGTGTCCGGGCCGAGGAAGTAGCCACGGGCCAGCGGCATGTCCAGCCGGGTCGCCGCCGACCAGCGCAGCGGCTCGGCGTAGGTGGTGTCCGGCAACGGCAGGGTCACCACACTGCGCCCACCGGCCACGTACGGCCGCCACGCCCCACTGGTCACGAAGCTGGGGACCGGGTCGAGGTGGGCCACGGGCAGCGGGGTGGGGACGATCGGCAACAGGGCCATCGTGAGCACTGTGGCGGTGACGAAGCGGACCTGCCTCCGATCGGCCGGGTGCGCGTCGGCCAACTCGCGGGCACGTTCGGCGCCGTAGGCGAGCAGCAGCCCGATGATCGGGGTGATCGCCAACGCCCAGCGTGTCGGCACCACCGAGTGCAGGATGGGCAGGTTCTCCAGCGCCGCCCAGGGGCCCGGCACACCCGTACCCCGGTTGTCGAAGCGGACCTCCCGACCCAGCGAGAGCACAGCGAAGAGCAACCCGAGCGCGGCCAGCGCGAGCACCACGATCGAGCGGCGCAGCCACCAGACCACTGCGATCACCAGCACCACCAGCGCCCAACCGAAGAAGCTGTTCTCCTCGGTCGGGTTCTTGGCCAGGCCCGCGGCGGTGCGCGCGCTGCCGGCCAGCGATTCCCGGGAGTACGCGACGAACGAGGCCACGTCGCTGGAGTAGCCGCGGATCAGACGGGACAACCCGGAGTACGCGTCAGGTCCGAAGAACTGGACGTACAGGGGGTACGCGAGCAGGAGCCCGGCGACCCCCGCGGCGACGGCCAGCCCGGCGAGGAAGGATCGGGCCCGCGACCGTAGATCCGGGCGGCCGAGAGCGAGCACGCCGACGATCACGCCGAGCCCGATCGCGGTCATCAGCAGGATCTCCAGGTTGAGGAACGCCTGCCAGACGATGACCAGCGCGAGGAGGACCCCGTTGCGCAGCCAGCGGCCCGGTTCGCCGAGTCGTAGCGTGCGCCAAATGATCAGCGGGACGACGAACTGCGACACGATGTTCGGATGCCCATTGGCGTGCGACACCATGGCCGGCGCGAACGCGCAGAAGCCGGCGCCCAGCCACGCCGGCCCCCGGCTGCCGATCAGGACCCGGGAGAGCAGGAAATACCAGGCCGTGGCGGTGGCAATCATGCCGGCGGTGAGAAAGATCAGAAATGACGCTCGCGGCCCGAACAGCAGGGTGATCGGCGTCATTGGCAATGAAATGGATAATACGGACGTATTGGCCATCAGATTGACGCCGTCGGGGACGTTCATCTGATTGGAATGGAACGGATACGCAAAGTGCGTGACTACTCGCGCACCGTGGGCCATCATCCATTCAAACTGCGACTGATCGGACTGGTTGTCCCGCACATCGCTGCCGGGGTCCAGCCAGAGTCGACAGGTGACCCAGAAGCCGAGCACCACGAAGCTCAGCACGGCGGCCAGATCGGCCCACATCCCCCTGCGGGAAGGCCGAACTGCACCGGAAGCCCCCTCCGCCGACGGCGCGGCGGCCGGGCCGCCGCTGCCGCTGGGCACGTCCGGTTCAGGAGTAGTCATGACAATTCATAGGGTAGTCAGCGTATGGCACCGCCGTGACATGTTTCGGGGTACTGCCGTACTATGTGCCGGGTTCGCCGACCGCCGATCACGAACCCACCCCCCGACCACAATTCGGCCACCCCGATGCCCCGATTCTTTCGCCGTCCCAGCGGATGATTCACTCTGTCGGTCCAGGCACGGGTCGAGTTCATATCGTGAGGAATCGACGCATGGCAGAAATCACTGGGGATCAGCGCGTGCAGTCCGAGGTGCTGGAAGGCCTGGCAACCGCTGTCAACCACCGTCGCTGGTTCATCGAACTGGCCGTGCCGTATCTCGGCGACGACCCGATCGAGATCGGCAGCGGTCTCGGTGATTACGCGCTGGAATGGTCCGAGCGGCTGCCGCGGTTCACCGCCACCGAGGCCGACCCGGACCGGCTGGTGCAGCTCAAGGAGCGCCTCGCCGACCGCCCGAACGTCGTTGTCCGGCAGATGCTGCTGCCGCACAACGACCGGGGCGACTACAGCGCCGCCGTCTCGTACAACGTTCTGGAGCACATCGAGGACCACGTGGGCGCGCTACAGAGCATGCGCGACCTGGTCCGACCCGGCGGCGCCGTGATCATCATCGTGCCCGCGTTCCAGTTCGCGATGGGTCCTGCCGATATCGCCACCGGGCACGTCCGCCGCTACACGAAGAAGACGCTCGGGGCGGCGATGACCGACGCCGGTCTGACGATCGAGAAGATGCACTACGCCAACGCGCTCGGGCTGATCGGCTACTTCATGGCCACCAAGGTCTTCCGGCTGATGCCGAAGGAGGGCCCGATGGTCAAGGTGTACGACACCCTCGTCCTGCCCGCCACCAAGGCCGCCGAGCAGCTCGTCCTCCCGCCCTTCGGCCAGTCCGTCTTCGCCGTAGCCCGCGTTCCAGCCTGACCCCCGGCCCCGGCGATCTTGCACTTTCTGTCGTCCTTATGCCCTTTATGTCAAGGATGTCGGGACAGAAAGTGCAAGATCGCGGGAGCTGGGGGCGGGGTCAGTCCTTGATTTGGTACGTGGGGCGGATTACCGCTCGGGCCAGGGTGTGGAACGTCAGGTTGAAGCCGACGTAGGCGGGGGTGGCGTCCGGGGTCAGGTCCAGGCGGTCGACGTCCAGGGCGTGCACCGCGAAGACGTACCGGTGCGGGCGGTCGCCGGCCGGCGGAGCCGCTCCGCCGTAGCCCTGCTCGCCGTAGTCGTTGCGGACCGAGAACGCCCCGCCGAGGTCGGTGCCCGCCGCGCCACCAGCCCCGCTTGGCAACTGGGTGACGTTGACCGGCACGTTCACCAGCACCCAGTGCCAGAAACCGCTGCCCGTCGGCGCGTCCGGGTCGTAGCAGGTCACAGTGAAGCTCTTCGTCTCGGCGGGGAAATCCGACCAGGTCAGCTGCGGCGAGACGTTGTCACCCCCGGTGCTGCCATGCGCGTGCCGGGCGTCCATCGGCTCGCCGTTCTGCACGTCGTCGCTCGTCAGCGTGAACGAGGGCAGCGTCGGCAGCAGCTCGTACGGGTCCGGGGCGATCGGTCGTTCCAGGGTCATGGGGACGCGTCCTTCCGATGTGCGGAGATACCAGCCCCTTCTTACCCCGCCACAGCCCTCCCAACGACCGGAAGGCACGCGCTGACCGACTGTGGTTTCGCGGAGCTACGTTTGAGGTCGGGCAACGTTCCGCAGGGGGACATCGTGGCCGGCATCTGGCGGGACTTCGTGGTAGCCGTTGTCACCGCGTTCCGCCGCCGGGACGAACGAGCCATCGCCGACGAACGCCGACGCGCTGTCGAGCGACTGGCCGAGGAGACGATCCGCCAGCAGCGCCGGGCCACCGACCCGCCGGAGTGACCGGGACACGGCGCGCCGGACCGCTTCGGGGCGAGCAGCCAAGATGTGCTGATGGGGCGGATTGTCGGGGCACGACCGATGGTGACCCCGGAGACACACCGACCCATTCTGTTCGAGATCTTCTTTGACCTGGTCTTCGTCTTCGGCCTGATCCGGGTCACCACGTTCATGAGCCAGCGACCCGCGCCGGTGACCTTGATGCAGGGATTCCTCGTACTCCTGCTGCTCTGGATCTCCTGGCTGGTCTACTCCTGGCTGGGCAACCACGTCCGGATCGACGTCGGGTTGATCCGTGCCGGCGTCACCGTCGCGATGGCGGCCGTCTTCCTCATCGCTCTCGTCATCCCCGACGCCTGGAGGACCGGACCGGGTACGACGGGGTCCCGGCTGATCCTGGTACTGGCCTACATCGCACTTCGAGTTATCGATCTGGTTCTCTTCCGCTGGGTGTCGGCGGGAAACCGGCAGCTGCGCAGGACCATTCGCCTCTACGCCCTCTCCACCACGTTGTCCTGGATTCCACTCGTCCTCGGCGCCGTGTTCGGCGGCACCGCACAGATCCTGCTCTGGGCGCTGGCCCTCACCATCGACATGGGCGGCGGGGTGGTCTCCTCGATGCTGAGTGGGTGGCCCGTACGCAGCCCCGGCCACTTCGCCGAGCGGCACAGCCTCGTGGTGATCATTGCGCTCGGAGAATCCCTGATCTCGGTTGCCGCCGGCGTCGGGATTCAGCGGATCCGTGGACCGATCCTGCTGGCCGCGCTCCTCACCCTGGCCGTCACTGTGTGCCTGTACTGGCTCTACTCAGCGAGCGCGGCAACCTCCAGGCACGCGCTGACGACGGAGTCCGGGCTGCGGCGGGCCCACGTGGGTGCCAACGCCTACAGCGTCGCCCACTTCCCGGTACTCGCCGGGACCATCTACGTGGCACTGGGAGTCGAGCAGGTGCTTGCCGGCCTGGCACATGAGGAGTCCCACGGCATCTCGGACTGGATGCCTGCCGTCGCGTTGTTCGGGGGGACCGCCCTGTTCCTCGCTGGCCGGGCGACGTTCCTCAGTCTCAGCGTCCGGTGCGTACGACCGGGGCAGTTCGTCGCTCCCGTCGTGGCGCTGCTGTTGCTCCCCGCCGGCCGGCACCTGCCGGGTCTGGCCGCGCTCGGCCTGCTCACCGCGTTCCTCGCCGTCCTGCTCAGCTACGAGGCGTGGACCAGGCGATCGACTCGGTTCAATGATGTCGGGGTGTCCCCGGAGTCCTGACACCCCGACTTCCGGGAAGTCGAGTGGATCAAGGTGGCGGAGGGTGTGGGATTCGAACCCACGAAGACATCGCTGCCTTACCGGTTTTCAAGACCAGCGCCATCGGCCACTAGGCGAACCCTCCTGGACCGCCACCCGTGGGCGTACGGCCACGCATAGTCTGCCACGGCTCGCTCCGGTCGGCCCGGCGTCCCTCCCCGGTGCGCCAGCCAGGCGGTCTGCCGTGTCCACAGTGGGCTGGACGGTGCGCCTGCGACACCCGGGAAGATCGGGAAGACTGGGCCCATGCGAGCCATCACGATTCCGCAGCCCGGTGGACCCGACGCGTTGGTCTGGGCCGAGGTGCCCGATCCGGAGCCGGGCCCGGACGAGGTGATCGTGGATGTGCGGGCCAGCGGCGTCAACCGCGCTGACCTGCTGCAACGGCAGGGGCACTATCCGCCGCCGCCGGGCGCGCCCGCGTACCCCGGGTTGGAATGTTCTGGGGTGATCACGGAGGTTGGCGCGGAGGTCGCCGGGTGGGCGGTCGGGCAGCAGGTCTGCGCGCTGCTGGCCGGCGGCGGGTACGCGGAGCGGGTGGCGGTCCCCGCCGGGCAGTTGCTGCCGGTGCCGGCCTGCGACCCGGTCGACGCGGCGGCGCTGCCCGAGGTGGCCTGCACGGTCTGGTCCAACCTGGTCCAGGTGGCGCGGCTCGGCGCGGGCGACACGCTGCTGGTGCACGGCGGCGGCAGCGGGATCGGCACCTTCGCCATCCAGTTCGGGGCGGCCCTCGGCGTGACAGTGCTCACCACGGCGCGGGAGGCCAAGCACGACCGGCTGCGTGAGCTGGGCGCGGCGCACATCATCGACTACCGGGAGCAGGACTTCGTCGAGGAGGTCCGCCGGGTCACCGACGGACGCGGCGTGGACGTCATCCTCGACATCATGGGTGGGTCCTACCTGGGGCGGAACGTCTCCGCGCTGGCCACCGGCGGTCGGCTCGTGGTCATCGGGATGCAGGGCGGGCGCAAGGCCGAATTGGATCTTGGCGCGCTGGTGAGTAAGCGGGCCAGCGTCACAGCGACGTCGCTACGGTCCCGTCCGCTCGCCGAGAAGGCGGAGATCGTCCAGGGCGTACGGGACGAGGTGTGGCCGTTGGTCGAGGCGGGTCGGATCCGGCCGATCGTGGACCGGCGGCTGCCGATGACCGAGGCGGCGCAGGCCCACCGGCTCGTCGAGTCGAACGACCACTTCGGCAAGGTGCTGCTCACCCGCCCGCCGGAGGGACGGTCGGCCGTCAGTTGAGCGAGCCTGCCAGCGTCGGGTCGTCGGTCGGTCGGGGCAGCACCAGCCGGGCGCCCGGGCCCTCGCCGGCCAGGGTGTCCCCCGGGTTGTTGAGCATGCAGCGCTGCAGGGACAGGCAGCCGCAGCCGATGCAGCCGTCCAGATCGTCGCGGAGCTTGGTGAGCAGTCGGATGCGCTCGTCCAGCCGGCTGCGCCAGCTCGCCGACAGCCGCGCCCAGTCCTGTGGGCTCGGGGTGCGGGCCTCGGGGAGCGAGTCGAGTGCCTCCCGGATCTCGTCGAGCGAGACGCCGACCTGCTGGGAGATCCGGATGAAGGCGACCCGCCGCAGCTCGGCGCGGGCGTACCGGCGCTGGTTGCCGCCGGTGCGGTCGGCGCGGATCAGCCCGAGTCGCTCGTAGTAGCGCAGCGCCGACGGTGCCACCCCGGAGCGGGCGGACAGCTCACCGATGGTCAATAGATCCGGCATCACCAGGTCCTTGAGTTGAAGTCCACTTCAACTCACACAGTAGTGGCATGACCACGACACTGACCACCGACAGCAGCGCCCGACTGCCCGGGCTGATCCGGCGACTGACCGGCGACGAGAAACACGCGCCGAGCGCGCACTCCACCGTCGACGTGCTCCAGGTGCTCTATGACCGGGTGCTGCGGGTCACCCCCGACACCGCCGACGACCCGGAGCGGGACCGGTTCCTGCTCTCCAAGGGCCACGGACCGGCCGCCTACTACGCGGTGCTCGCCGCGCACGGCTTCATCCCGGACGCCTGGCTCGACGACCTGGCCGGACCGGAGAGCCGGCTCGGCCACCACCCGGACCGACGCCTGGTGCCCGGGGTCGAGATCGGCTCCGGCTCCCTCGGGCACGGGCTCGGGCTGGCCGTCGGCACAGCGCTCGGCCTGCGCGCCCAGGGGCTGCACAACCCCCGGGTGTACGTGCTGCTCGGCGACGCCGAACTGGACGAGGGATCCAACCACGAGGCGATCGCGTACGCGGGGGCGACCGGCCTGGACAGCCTCACCGCTGTCGTTGTCGACAACTCGTCGGCCAGCCACGGGTGGGCTGGTGGCATCGCCAGCCGGTTCACAGTCAACGGGTGGACCGCCGACACCGTCGACGGCCGCAACCACGAAGCCCTGTACGCGGCGCTGACCGGACACCGACCACGACACCCCCACCTGGTGGTCGCCCGCATCGAGAGCAAGGGATGACCGACATGCGTACCGCCTTCATCGACACCACCACAGCGCTCCTCGACGAGGATCCGCGTACCGCACTGGTGCTGGCCGACATCTCGGCGAGCCAGTTCGCCTCAGCCGGCAATCGCCACCCGGACCGGGTGCTCAACGTGGGGATCCGGGAGCAACTGATGATCGGTGTGGCCGGCGGGCTCGCGCTGACCGGGCTGCGTCCGATCGCGCACTCGTACGCGACGTTCCTGGTGGACCGGGCATACGAGCAGATCAAGTTGGATCTGGACCACCAGGGCGTGGGTGCCGTCCTGGTCAGCATCGGTGCGTCGTACGACGGGTCGGCTGAGGGCCGCACCCACCAGTCACCCGGGGATGTGGCGCTCTTCGACTCGCTCGGTGACGGCTGGACGGTCCGGGTCCCCGGCCACCCGGACGAGGTGGCGCCGCTGCTGCGCAACGCCGTGACCAACGACGATCCGATCTACCTGCGGCTCTCCGAGCAGCGCAACGCCGAGGCGTACCCGGACGCCACGGGGCTACTGGTGCTCCGGCGGGGCGTGACGGACGCGCCGCTCGTGGTGGCGGTCGGACCGATGCTCGACCCCACACTGGCGGCGACCGAGGGAATGGACGTGACAGTGGCGTACACCCACACGCCCCGGCCGCTCGACACGCCCGGGTTGCGGGCGCTCGCCAACACCGACGTGGTGCTGGTCGAGCCGTATCTGGCGGGAACGTCGAGCGCGCTCGTCAGCCGGGCCCTGGCGGACGTACCGCACCGGCTGCTCGCCCTCGGGGTGCGTCAGACCGACCTGCGACGGTACGGCGATCCGGCCGACCACGCCCGGTGGCATGGTCTTGACGCCGACGGCCTGCGGCGGTCGATCAGCGCGTTCCTGGGGTCAGTTGGCGGCTGAGACGGCGGGGCGGCGGCGAGCGCGCTCGCGCCCGAGGATCCAGATCGCCTCGACGCCGTCCTTCCAGGTGATCTTCTTGCCCTCTTCGCGGCCGCGCGCCCGGTAGCTGATCGGCACCTCGTACGGCCGGATCCGGCGACGCAGCAGCTTGCCGGTCACCTCGGCCTCCATGCCGAAGCCGCGCGAGCGCACCTCAAGCGACCGGTAGAGCGCCACCGGCATCAGCTTGAAGCAGGTCTCGAGGTCGCCGATGTAGGAGTTGAACAGCACGTTGGCCGCCATCGTGACGCCCTTGTTGCCCATCACGTACCAGAAGCTGTAGGCGCTGTGGCTGCCGAAGGTGCGATTGCCGTAGACAACCGTGGCCCGACCGTCGAGCACCGGGTCGAGCAGCTTGGGGATGTCCTGCGGGTCGTACTCCAGGTCGGCGTCGAGGATGACCATGTAGTCGCCCTCGGCGCTGTCGACAGCCGTCTTGATGGCGGCACCCTTGCCGGCGTTGCGCTGGTGGGTGATGACCCGCAGGCGTGCGTCGTCGGCGCGACCGAGGACCTCGCCCGTGCCGTCGCGGCTGCCGTCGTCGACGACTACCAATTCGATCTCACAGGGATAGTCCACCGCCAATGCCTGCTTGAGGGCATCCGCGATGCGTTCTTCCTCGTTGTAGACCGGCATGAGGATCGAGAGCTTCACGGGGATCTCCACGGTGGCGGCAACACGTCGGCCATAGCCTAGCCTGGTTGGTTTGTTTACCGCGTACCGCTACCGCTGGGCAGCCGGCGCGGCGGCCTCAGATCAATGGTGTTTACTTCCGCCATGTCGGCTGCCGGCCCCCTGCTCGCGGTGGTTCCCGCCGCCGCGGTGCTCCTGCTCATCGTCGCGACGATGCCACGTGAGGCTGGCGCGGTGGCACCGCTGCGGCTCGCCGTGGTGCGCGCCGCCCTGCTCAGCGGGGCGTACGCGGTGCTCGTCGTCGAGGTCCTCGGCGCGTCGCACGCGCTGACCCGAGGCGCGTTCACAGTCGCCTGGCTGCTCTTCCTGGTCGCGGCCGCGACGGCCGCCGGTCTGCGCTGGCGACGGGCGACCCGCCTCGGGCAGCCGCCCGCTGCCACACCGGTGCCGGTCAGCGCTGCGCCGGCAGTCAGCACCGCACCGCGGCCGGTACCGGTCGGCGCTGTGGTGTCCGGGGGCGGACCCGACGTGTCCGCCCCGGCCGTCGAGAGCGGTGAGCCCGTCCTCGCGCCGACCCGGGCTGGTCGGGGGTTCGCTGACCTTCGTGCCGTGGCGGTCGACGCCTGGCGTACGGCCCGACCGGGTGAGCGACTCCTCGCCGCCACTGTCGGCGGGCTGGTCCTGGTGGAGCTGCTGGTCGCGCTGCTGGCCGAGCCGAACAACTTCGACTCGCAGACGTACCACCTGCCGAAGGTGGAGCACTGGGTGGCCCAGGGTGACCTGGACTTCTGGCCCACCGCCATCCACCGGCAGGTGACCATCCCGCCCGGAGCCGAGTACCTGCTGCTGCACCTTCGCCTGCTCACCGGTGGGGACCACCTGCACAACCTGGTGCAGTGGGCTGCCGGAGTGGTCTGCCTCCTGGTGGCCGCACGGATCACCGCACAGCTCGGTGGCGGCCGGCGGGCCCAGTTGCTCACCGCGTTCGTGCTGGCGACCACGCCGATGGTGGTGCTCCAGGCGACCAGCACGCAGACCGACCTGATCTGCGCGGCCTGGGTGGCCTGCGCGGCGACACTGGTGCTGGACGGGGTGAGTCGACGGACCGGCTGGGGCACGCTGCTCGGGCTGGGGGCGGCCACCGGGCTGACCGCTGTGACCAAGACCAGCGGCCTGATCGCTGTCGGCCCGCTGCTGGTGCTCTGGGGACTGGCCCAGTTGAGGCTGACTCGGAACGATCGATCGGCACCGGCGGGCCCGGCGAGACCCGGTGGGGGTCGGCGGTCCTGGCCGGTCGGAGGGCTGGCCCGCACCGTCGGTGGTTCGGTGCTGATCCTGGTGGTCGCGGCCGTGGTGGTCGGCCCGTTCCTGGCCCGGGTGACAGCCGAGTTCGGGCATCCGCTGGGGCCGCCCCGGCTGCGCGAGTCCATCCCGATGGAGCGGCACGACCCGGCGTCGATAGTGGTCAACGCGCTGCGGATCGGGCACACCGCGTTCGACACGCCGCTGGCGCCGCTGCGTCGGGCCGGGGCCGAGGTGATCATCAGCGGCGCCGAGGCGATCGGGGTCGACCCGCAGGACCGCGCGATCACCTTCGGGCGGGAACTGTTCCCGGAGCCCGCCTGGTATCCGGATGAGGACCGGGTGGCGTTTCCACTGGCCGGAGCGTTGGCGGCGATCGGTGCGGTGATCGCGCTCGCCCGGCCACGGCGGGTCGCTCCCGAGCGGGCCGGGTCGCTGCGGGCGTACGCCGCTGTGGTGCTGACCGCCGTGCTGCTGCACACCGCGATGATCAAGTGGCAGCCGTGGGGCAACCGGCTGCTGCTCTACGCCGTGGTGCTCGCCGTGCCCCTCGCCGGCCTCTGGCTGGACGCACTCCTGCATAACCGTGCGGGTGGGCGTCGAATGGTTGCCACAGTGGCCGCCGTCACCGTGCTGGCCACCTCGGCGCTGGCCGGGGTGCTCGCACTGTCATACGGCTTCCCGCGCAGGCTGGTCGGCGCCGGCTCGGTCTTCACCACCTCGGACTGGGACACCCGGTTCCTGCGCCGCCCCCAGTGGGCCGACGAGTTCCGCTGGGCGGCGACAGCGGTCCAGGACAGCGGTGCGCGACGGATCGGGCTGGTGCAGCAGAACGACAACTGGGAGTACCCGTGGTGGCTGCTGCTGCGGCAGCCCGACGGCGGCTCACCGGACCTGGTGGCGTTGCAGTCGGTGTTGCCCGAACGACCACCGGCCGACCCCTCCTCGGTCGACGCGATCGTCTGCACCGGCAACGAGGCGGCCTGCGCCAAACTCGTCCCGGCCGGCTGGCGGCTGGAGTTCCGCGGCTACGTCGGCTACGCCCTGCCGCCCGGCCGCTGAATCAGAAGCCCGCCGCACCGCCGCCCGGCCCGCTGAACCAGATGCCCGCCGCACCGCCGCCCGGCCCGCTGAACCAGGAGCCGGCCCATCGCCGTCGTGGCGCTGGCGCGGGGGCCCGGATAGTCCGATCCGGGCGGTTCTGCATCCCGCGCGCAAGGACCTGAAGCGCATTCACATCCGTTGATCCGCACGTTACCGTCTGGTAACTCAATCGACGTCCCGCGATTGAGCCGAAAGGAGTGCGTCGATGCCTGCAATTCCCGCCAGGCCCGAACGCGCGACCCGACGACGGGCCATCACCGTCGCCGTCGCCGTCGCCGCTCTCGTCCTACCGATGCTCGCCGGACCGGCCACCCCCGCCACCGCCGCCGACCGACCAACCGTCCAACCACTCCCCGCCAACCTCGAAGCCATCCGGGCCGCCGAGGCGACCGCCCTCTACGGCAGCCCGGCGATCCGCCCGATCGAGCAACGGCGTACCTCGTTGATCACCATGGGTGACAGCGAGATCTCCGGTGAGGGGGTCGGCAATTACGTCCCCGGCACCCACCAGGACGGCAACTGGTGCGACCGCTCGTACGACCAGGCGGTCTTCCGCACCGGCATCACGTCGGACGCGCAGTACAACATCGCCTGCTCCGGTGCCACCCCCTGGAACCTGATCGCCGGCGGCCCGACCCAGCACAACGAGCTGAACCAGGGCGACCACCTGGGCATCAAGGCGCGCAACACACACGTGAAGCTGATCTGGGTGGTGGTCGGCGCGAACGGCGACGGCACCATCCAGTTCGGCCCGGTCGCCACCGACTGCGCCGTCCGCCGGGTCTTCTTCCAGGGCGCCTGCTACCCCACCTACACCGACCAGTGGACGATCCGCACCGACGGCAGCCGGCAGGCCGTGGAGTCGGCGCTGACCGACATCCGGCAGACCATGACCAACGCCGGCTACCTGCTGTCGGACTACGAACTGGTGCTGATGTCGTACCCGAGCCCCGGCAGCCCCGACGTGGAGGACAACGCCAACTTCCCCGGCTGGTACTCCGGCGGTTGTCTGCTCTACCTGGCCGACGCGGCGTTCGCCCGGAACAAGGCGGTGCCGATGTTCGAGTCGGCGCTGCGCTCGGCCGCGGCGAACACCGGCACCCGCTACCTGGACGCCAGCCGGCTCTTCCACGGGCACGAGGTGTGCACCGACAACACCTCGGTCCGCGGCCTCTTCATCGAGGTCGGCATCTGGAACGAGAATGCCGCCCGACAGTCGTTCCACCCCAACGCCCGCGGGCACGGCATGTTCGCCCAGTGCATCACCCAGTTCTGGAACTCCGGGCAGACACGGGCGAGCTGCGTCGACCCGGCCAGCACCGGCGGTGGCGTGCTCTACCCGGGGCTGCTGGAGTTCAAGCAACTGCGCAACGTGGCCACCGGCACCTGTGTCGACGGCAAGGGGTACGACTCCCGCAACGGCACCGCACAGCAGCCGTACTCCTGCCACGGTGGGCGTAACCAGGGCTTCTGGTACGACTCGGCCCGACGGTCGCTGCACTCGGAGCTGTCCCACGACCGTTGCCTGGACGTCGCCAACAGCTCGATGACCGCCGGCACCACCGTCAACATCTACGACTGCAACGGCACCGGCGCGCAGCAGTTCGTCTTCGTGGGTAACCAGATCAGGCCGGCGAGCGCCAACAACCTCTGCGTGGCGTTCGACAACCCGCTGCTGGGCAGCTCTCGCCTGCGGTTGGCGAACTGCTCCAGCAGCACCAGGCAGCAGTGGTCGTTCGAGGCCCGTACCGCCGCCAACCCGGTCGGCTACGGTCACGACGACTTCATCGGCTCCCGCGTCTACTGACGAGGGCAGGGGCCCTGGCGTCGGCCAGGGCCCCTTCGCTCACTTGGCGCGGGGTACGAGGACGAGCCGGGCCACGCCCTTGTCGCCGTCCTTCGCGCCGGCGACGCCGAGCGTCGCGCCGACAGTCACCTCGCTCGGCTGCACCGTGGCCCGCCGCTCGACCACCCGCAGGTCGTCGCCGAAGGTCCAGGTCATGGTGAAGCCGTCGGTGGACTTGACGATCATCGAGTCGCCGTCGATCGCTGTCACCTCGCCGCGCTGCACGGCGACAGTCTGCGTACCGCCGTCCTTCGTCTTCACCACCGCCTCACCGTGCAGTGTGTTCTTGCGCAGCAGCACGCGGGCCTGGCGACGCTTGCGCCACTCCTCACCGCGCTTCTCCCGGGCCTTCTCCTTCGCGCTGGGGGACGCACCCGGCGTCGGCGTGGCCGGAGCGGCGACGGCCAGCACGTCCAGGTCGTCGGCGTCGAAGCCCATCGCGGCCAGCGCCTGACCCTCGACTCCCATGGCGGCGGCGACGTCGACGGCGACATCCCGGGCGGGCTGGCTGGCCACCTCGGCCGCGCCGCAGCCGCTGACGCCGAGCGCGACCGCCGCGAGCAGTGCCGTGGTGCCGGTGGCGATACCCCAACGTGGCATGACTCTTCCTCTCGTCAGTGGAGCCCCCAGCCTTCCCGGGAACGACGAGCGGAGCGTCAGGCCGATGTTCGGGTCAGGTAAGGATCACCGGGCAGGCGGACGGTGAAGGCGGCACCGCCCTCCGGCGCGTGCCCCGCGGCGATCTCCCCGCCCAACCGGCGGACCAGCCCGGCGGCCAGTGCCAACCCCAGTCCGCTGCCCACCTTGCGCACCCCCCGGTAGCGCTCGTGCAGCGCACCGCGTTCGAAGGCCACCGCCAGGTCGTCGTCGGTGAAGCCGGGCCCGCCGTCGCGAACCTCCAACACGCCGCCGTGCGCCGGGTCCGCGCCGGTCGGCCGGACCGCGAGCACCACCGGCGACCCCGGGGGTACGACCCGCAGCGCGTTCTCCAGCAGCCCGTCCAGCACCTGCCGGATCCTCCCCGGATCGGTGTACGCGGGCACCGGCCGACCGGGCGTCTCCACCCGGAACGGCACACCCACCGCCGCGCACCGACCGGACCAGGTCGGTTCCGCTTCCACCGCCAGTTGGGTCAGGTCCACCGGCACCGGTTCCAGGGGGAAGTCGGCGGCCTCCAGCCGGGCCAGTGCCAACAGGTCGCCGATCAGCCGGTCCAGGTGTTGGGCCTCGGCCAGCATCGTCCGACCGGTGTCCACAGTGTCGTCGGCGCCGAGCACCCCGTCGGCGAGCGCCTCGGCGTACCCCCGGATCGCTGTCAGCGGGGTGCGCAGCTCGTGCGAGACGGAGAGCAGGAACTCCCGCTGTCGGCCCTCGCTGGTGGCCAGCGCGGCAGCCAGACCGTTCAACGCCTCGGCCAGGTCGGCGACCTCGTCCGGCGACTCGACAGGCACCCGGACGGCACGGTCACCCGCGCGCAGCCGGGCGGCGGCGGTGGCCGCGACCCGGATCGGCCGGGCCAACCGACGGGCCAGCAGCAGCCCGGCCACCACACCGGCGGTCAACCCGGCCAGCAGCGGCAACCAGAGACTGAGCAGCACCCGGGCCCACAACCCGTTGGCCAGCGGACGGGAGAGCACCACCCCGTTGCCGCCGGGCAGGGCCCGACCCTCGACCAGGGCCCGCTCACCGTTGACCGAGCGGCGAGCCGACACGTTGCGGCCCTGCCCGATCCGCTGCACCACCCGGGGTGGCAGACCCGCCCGGTCGACCGCCCCACGGCGGATCAGGTACGCGTCGATGCCCTGGTCACGCAGTTGCTGGATGAGCCGTTCCTCGTCGGCGCTGCGACCCCGGTCGAGGCGGGTCCGCAGCACCTCGGCGGCGAGTCGGGCCTGGGCGGCGAGCGCCTCCTGCTCGCTGCGCTCCGCGCCACGGATCGCCAACGGCACCGCGACGATGGCGGTGACCAGCACCGACACCAACGCCACAGCGCAGGTGACGAGCACCGCGCGGGCGGTCAGCGTACGGCCGAGTCGGCTTCGTCGGGGTGCGGTGGGTGGGGCGGCGCCGACCACCGGCAGTGCCATGGTCGGCGACTCGACGTGCCCGGGGTGGTCAGGCATCGACCGCGTACCCGACGCCGCGATGGGTCCGGATCACACTCGCCGGGCCGAGCTTCGCCCGCACCTGGGCGACGTGCACGTCCACCGTCCGGGTGCCGGCGTGCGCCGCGTAGCCCCAGACTCCGGCCAGCAGCTCCTCCCGGGTGAAGACCCGGCCGGGCCGGGCCATCAGGTGGGCCAGCAGGTCGAACTCGGTGGAGGTGAGCTGCACCGGGGCGCCGGCGGCGGTGACCGTGCGGCGGGCCGGGTCGAGCGTCACCGGGCCGACGACACGTGGCCGGTCCGCGCCCTCCGGGCCGCCGGCAGATCGGCGCAGCACCGCCCGGACCCGGGCAACCAGCTCCCGGGGGCTGAACGGCTTGGTGACGTAGTCGTCGGCGCCCAACTCCAGCCCGACGATCCGGTCCACCTCGTCGTCGCGGGCGGTGAGGAAGATGACCGGGGTCCAGTCGCCGGCCTCGCGCAGTCGGCGGCAGATCTCGGTGCCGGGCAGACCCGGCAGCGCGATGTCCAGAACGCAGGCCACCGGGCGCAACCGGCGGGCCGCGCTCAGACCGGCCTCGCCGTCACGTTCCAGGTGGACGCCGAACCCGTCCCGGGTCAGGTAGAGCCGGACCAGGTCGGCGATGGCCGGCTCGTCCTCCACGACGAGGACGAGCCCGCGATGCGGTGGTTCGACGGTCACCGGCCCATGATTGCCGACTGGGAGGCCTCGGCGCGATCGGTGTGTGTTCGAGTTCGGTAAAGGCGGAGTGACGCCCGGGTCGGGGTCAGCTCACCAGGACGGAGCGAACATCCCGGGCCGGGCGGTGGCCGGTGCGTCACCGATGCTGGCGACGACCCGCGCGCCGGGCGGCCGTAGGCGGGTCCGGAACGCCTGGTTGAGCAACGCGTCGAGCTGCCAGACCTGCTTCGGGTGACTGGTCCGGATCAGGAACCGCTCACGGATCCCGTCGATCGCGGTGGCCGCCATCTCTACCGACTGCAGCCGCGGGTCCGGGCTCCAGGTGACGTTGCTCAGCTCGCGCAACTCGGTGTTGAGGTGCAGACGCAGTCGGTGCAGGAGCCGGGTCTGCTGGGTCACCACCAGGCGGCGGTGGGTGAGTAGCAACAGGTAGTCGCCGGTGACCGGGCGGTCGGGGCGGCTACAACGGGTGACCAGGATGGTGGCGTCACCGGAGCCGACGCAGCGCCGGAAGACCGGCATGTGCCGGCTCACCGTCTGCACGGCCAGGCCAGCCTCGGCGGCGGCCGGGAGGAACGTTCGGGAGAAGACGTCCATGACCTGCCCAACGACGCCCCCAGCAGGGTGACGTGGGTCACGCGGGATTTTTGGAAGTTCCACGCCGCCTGTCGCACTGCCTGTCCGACTTCCGACTCGGACGGATCATGGTCAGGAGTTCGGCTGAAGTGGACTGGCGGCGAACAGCTCCTCCAGCCAGCCCGGGACCGCGTCGGCGTACTCGGCGCGGGACTCCTCGGTAGTGTCCAGAGCCCGACGCCAGGAGAGCGACCGGCTCACCGGCCCCAGGCCGATCGCGAGGTCGGCGGCCTCCACGAGGGTCTGCCGGTCGTACCTGTCGGTCCACACCTCCAGGTACGCGTCTCGCAACCGCACCAGTTGGGCGTCGTGGGGGGCGAGCTTCCCGGCGTGCCCGATGGAACGCAGGGTCACCAGCAGCGTGCCGAACGGGTGCGCCACCGAGGCGTCGCCCCAGTCGAAGTACCGGTACCCGGCAGCGCCGGCGAACACGTTGCCGTCGTGCAGGTCGTCGTGTTGCACCGTCGCCGGAATGCCGAGGTCGGCGAGCCGGCGACACCGCTGCGCGTACGCCGGCAGCTCGGCCCGCAACCGCTCGTGCACCTCCGGACCGAGCCCGCCCTCGGCACCGATCAGCAGCGCCTCGTGATCGTCGAGCAGCTCGGCGAAGAGGCCAGCCAGCACCTCCGGACGCTGATCCGGCACGCCCAGGGCGACCAGCTCGTCGGCGCGCGACGCGCTCGCCAGTTGCAGCGCCGCGTACCCGGGCAGCGCCCGCTCCCAGTGCGCCAGGTCGGGGTCGCGGGCCAGCACGTCGCGCAACGACTCGCCGCCGTCGGGCAGCAGCGACCAGCCCTGCGCCGGGTACACAGCGATCGGCGTCAGCACCCGGTCGGGCGTCAACTCGGCGAGCGCCGCGATCAGGACGGCCTCGTGCACGGTGCCCGGGTTGTTGGCCTTGAACCAGACCGGACCGTCGTCGGTGGGCACCCGCCACACCAGTGACCAGGGCCGCAGCCTCGGCTCCACCAGACCGGTCACCCGTCGGCCGGCCCGGCTCAGCTGCGCGTCGACCCAGGATCGGGCCCGCACCTGCCACTGCTCGCTGGACCAGTCGGGGGCGCGCTCACCGGCGATCGTCGTCACGCTGGGCACCTTAGGCGGCCGTTCCGCGTCGAGGCGAGGCGTTTTCCGCCCCGCGTCAGACCAGCTCGACGATTGTGGCGTTGGCCATGCCGCCACCCTCGCACATGGTCTGCAGGCCGTAGCGGATGCCGTTGTCCCGCATGTGCTGGAGCATGGTGGTCATGATCCGGGCGCCGGAGCCACCGAGCGGGTGGCCGAGGGCGATCGCCCCGCCGCGCGGGTTGAGCCGCTCCGGGTCCGCCTCGGTCTCGGCCAGCCAGGCCAGCGGCACCGGGGCGAAAGCCTCGTTCACCTCGTACACCCCGATCTCCTCGATGCCCAGCCCCGCGCGGCGCAGCGCCTTCGCGGTGGCCGGGATGGGCGCTGTGAGCATGGCGACCGGGTCGTCGGCGGCGACCACGGCGGTGTGGATCCGAGCCAACGGGCGCAGGCCGTGTCGGCTGGCCCAGTCGGACGTGGTCACCGCGAGGGCCGCGGCGCCGTCGGAGATCTGGGACGCGGAACCGGCGGTCACCACGCCGTCGGCGCGGAACGGGGTGGCCAGCTCACCCAGCTTTTCCAGGGAGGTCTCCCGGCGGATGCCCTCGTCGGCGGCGAACTTCCCACCGTCGGCGAGCGGCACCGCTGCCAGCTCCGGGTCGAACGCGCCAGCGTCCTGCGCGGCTGCCGCCTTCTCGTGGCTGGCCAGCGCGAACTCGTCCAGTTGGGTGCGCGAGAGGCGCCACCGTTGGGCGATCAGCTCGGCCCCGACCCCCTGGTTGAACGGCAGCGGCGCGTCGTCGGCGAAGCCCTCGACGCCCCGGTAACGGGCGCGAAGCTGGTCACTGAAGGGCATGCCGCCGGCCACGCTGGAACCCATCGGCACCCGGGTCATCGACTCCACGCCGCCGGCGACCACCAGGTCGGCCTGACCGGAGAGCACAGTCGCGGCGGCGAAGTGCAGGGCCTGCTGGCTGGAGCCGCACTGGCGATCCAGTGTGGTGCCGGGCACCGTCTCGGGCCACCCGGCGGCGAGCACGCCGTTGCGGGCGATGTTCCACGACTGCTCACCGACCTGGGACACGCAGCCCCAGAAGACGTCGTCGACCTGGGCCGGGTCGAGCCCGGTGCGCTCGGCGAGGGCGCGCAGCACGTGCGCCGAGAGGTCGACCGGGTGGACGCTGGCGAGGCTGCCCTTGCGCCGCCCGACCGGGGTACGTACCGCGCCGACGATGACCGCGTCACTCATGTTTACTCCCCGGTAACTTGGGCTGCCCCGATCCTACGTCGTCCGGCGCCCACGGCACCGCCCCCAGGCCCTCCCGCGTCGATCATGGAGTAGTGGTGGGTAGAAGTTTCCACTTCGCACGATATGGGGGGCACCACAACTCCATGATCGACCCGCGCGAGGCTACGATCCGGCGGACCGCTGGCATGCTGGGCGGGTGGATGAGATCTCCCCGAACCGGCAGTGGCGGGTCCCGGCAAGCCTGCCGGCGGCAAAACTCGCCGGTGCGGTTCTGCTGATCGCGCTCGGGTTGCTCCTCGCCGACGGCGACGCGGTCCGGCTGGTGCTGGCCATTCTGGCCGCCGCCGTCCTGGTCGGCTGGGCGGTACGCGACCTGGTCGCACCGGTCCGGTTGGCGGTGGATCCGACCGGACTCACCGTCATCCACGGGTTCGCCGGCCGCCGGCTGCTGCCCTGGACGACCATCGAGGCGATCACGGTGGATCGTCGACCGCGGTTGGGGCTGACGTCCGAGGTTCTGGAGATCGACGCCGGCGAGTCGCTGCACCTCTTCGGCCGATTTGAGCTGGACACCACCCCGGAGGAGGTCGCCGCCGCGCTGCGGGCCGCCCGCCCGGTTACGTGAGCAACTGGGCAGTCCGGAAGAGCACCAGCGCGAGCAGAATCAGCAGGATCAGCGCCCCACCGGTGACCTGCACGAGCGTGCGCCGACCACGCGGCGCGTACGCGAGCACCAACGCCATCAACGCGCCGACCACAAGGCCGCCCAGGTGCCCGGGGATCGAGATGCCCGGCACGGCCAGCGTGAACACCAGGTTGATCACCAGGATCGGAATGATCCGGGAGATGTCCCGGCCCAACTTGCGCTCGATGATGATCAGCGCGGCGAACAGACCGAACACGGCCGTCGACGCGCCGACGGTGGCCGCCCGCGGGCTGCTGAACAGGTAGGCGGCCACGTTGCCGCCGAGGCCCGCGATCAGGTAGAGCGCGGCGAACCGCACCCGCCCGAGGTTGGCCTCCAACGACCGGCCGAGCACCCACAGCGCCCACATGTTGAGCAGCAGGTGGAGCACGCCGTAGTGCAGGAACATCGCCGTGACCAGCCGGTACCACTGGCCCTCGGCGATCCCGCCGAGCGTGTAGTCGGAGAGGTAGGCCCGGCCGAGCACCGCACCCCACTCGGTCAGCGGCGTGCTGCCACCCATCAGGCCGCCGAAGCCGGAGCCACCCACAGCCGCGTCCCCACCCCGCGCGGAGGCGATGGACACCAGCAGGAACAGCACGTTCACGGCGATCAGCGCCTTGGTGACATAGCCGTGCCGGCCGGCCGTACCGCCGCCGAAGGCGGTACGCGCCGGCCGGACACTGCGACGTCCCTCGTTGACGCATTCCGGGCACTGGTGCCCGACCGCGGCATCCCGCATGCAGTCCGGGCAGATCGGCCGGTCACAGCGGGAGCACCGGACGTAGGTCTCCCGGCCGGGGTGCCGGTAGCAGACCGGGGTGGTCGGCGGAGACTCGCTCACCGGGCCGACCCTCCGTCCAACACCACACGGTCTGCTGGCACCGGCCGTGCTCCGGAGCGCTCAATCATGCGAGCAAAGGTACCTCGCCAGTCGCTCAGGAAGCGGACCGCTCGATCTCGACCCGCTCGATGACGACGTCCTGGAGCGGACGGTCGCTCGGACCGGTCGGGGTGCTCGCGATCGAATCCACGATCTTCACCGACTGCTCGTCGGCGACCTGGCCGAAGATGGTGTGCCGGTTGTTGAGGTGCGGCGTCTGGGACACCGTGATGAAGAACTGCGAACCGTTGGTGCCCGGTCCGGCGTTCGCCATCGCCAGCAGGTACGGACGGTCGAACCGCAGCTCCGGGTGGAACTCGTCGGCGAACTTGTAGCCCGGTCCGCCCCGGCCGGTGCCGGTCGGGTCGCCCATCTGGACCATGAAACCGCTGATCACCCGGTGCGAGATGGTGCCGTCGTAGTACGGACCACTGCCCGGCTGACCGGTGCGCGGGTCGGTGTACTCACGGTTGCCCTCGGCCAGGTCGACGAAGTTGCGGACGGTCTTCGGCGCGTGGTTGGGGAAGAGCTCCAGCCGGATCGGGCCAGCGTTGGTGTGCAGGGTGGCGTAGATAGCCTCGGCCACGGGTACTCCTCACTCGTTGGTCAGTTCCATGCGGATCCTCCCATGTGCCCGATCTGGCATCGCGGAGGCATCCGAAGGTGGAGGATGACGAAGGAACAACTCCCAGGAGGTAGGACCGTGTTTGGATTCGGGCGGCGTAAGTCCCAGGGGCAGCTGGCAAAGGCCGAGCTGAACCAGAGCATCAGCCACCTGATGCTGGCAGCCAACCACGCCGCGAAGGGCGCCGGCGCGACCGTCGGCCCGCGGGTCCAGGTGGCCCGGGGTTACGTCGCACCGACCGCCGCGAAGGTACGCGACCGCGCGTCGACCGGCTGGGGGACGACTCTCACCACGCTGGCACCGCTGGCGGCGGCTGCTCGTGACGGCGCCGCGCAGGCAGGGCCGCTGACCAGGAAGGCCAAGTCGAAGACCATGCGGATCACCGGTAAGAAGAAGCAGCCGCGTCGTCGCGGCTCGATGATGACCGGCCTGTTGGCGGCGGGTGCCATCGCCGGCGTGGCCGGCGCGGTCGCGCTGCGTCGCCGCCGGGAGCAGCAGGAGTGGGCCGAGTACGACCCGACCCGCAGCACCCTGGAGCCGATGCGCGACGAAGTCGACTCGATCGAGGTACGTACGCCGTCCGCCGCCCGCGGGTCCGACGGGTCCGCCATGTCCGGCGCGGCGATGACCGGCGCGGGCAGCTCGGCGGTGGCCGGCGGCTCCAGCGCCAGCACCACCGCCCCGGCCAAGCAGACCGGTGTCCGCCCGACCGACAAGGTCCCGTCGGTCGCCGAGGGCGCCACCGACGTCTCCGGTCGTCCGACCGACGATCTCACCAAGGCGCTGGGCAAGGACACGGCCCGCACCAACGGCCGCCGCTGACGTCAACAGCAGCGCATCGGGCGCCGGCGAGTGGGTCCACCCACTCGTCGGCGCTTTCGCGTGCGCGGCACTATCGCAGGATCAGAGCCAGCCGTTGCGGCGGAACCAGCGGTAGAGGGCCAGCGAGACGCCGAGCATGAGGGCCAACACCACCGGATAGCCGTAGGTCATCTTCAGCTCGGGCATGTTGTCGAAGTTCATCCCGTAGATGCCGGCGATGGCGGTCCAGACCGCGGCGATACCGGCCCAGGCAGCGATCTTGCGCATGTCGTTGTTCTGGTCGACGGTGACCTGGGCCAGCCGCGCCTGGAGGATCGAGTTCAGCAGGTCGTCGTAGGAGTTCACCTGCTCCACGGTGCGGCTCAGGTGGTCCTGCACGTCCCGGAAGTACTTGCGGATCTCCTTGGGCACGTCCCGGTTGACCTGGGAGGTCAGCGTCATCAGCGGCCGCTGCAACGGCACCACCGCCCGCTTGAACTCCACCAGCTCCCGCTTCATCTGGTAGATCCGCTGGATCCGCCCGTGGCCGTGCCGGTCGAAGACCTCGGCCTCCAGCATGTCCAGGTCGTCCTCGATCTGGTCGGCCACCTCCAGATAGAGGTCGACCACCCGGTCGGTCACCCCGTACGCCACAGCCCACGGGCCGTGCAGCAGCAACTCCTGCTTGGTCTCCAGGTCGGCGCGGATCGGGGCGAGCCGGCAGGCATCGCCGTGCCGGACGCTGATCACGAAGTTCGGGCCGATGAAGAGCATCACCTGCCCGGTCTCCACCACCTCGGAGTTCTCGGTCAGCTCGGTGTGCTCGCAGTAGCGGGCGGTGCGCAGCACCAGGAAGACGACGTCGCCGAACCGCTCCAGCTTGGGGCGCTGCTCGGCCTTGACCGCGTCCTCGACCGCCAGCTCGTGCAGGCCGTACGTCTCCGCGATGGCGGTCATCTCGGCCAGCTCCGGCTGGTGCAGACCGATCCAGACGAAGCCGTGCTCCTCGCGGCGGGCAGCGGCCAACGCCTCCGCGTAGGTCCAGTCGCCGGGCTGCCGCTTGCCGTCGACGTAGAGCGCGCAGTCGACCACAGCGCTGCGACCGGTGCCCGTGCCCGTCGGGGCCGGCACGGGCGGCGAGCCGTCGGCGTTGAGGATCCGGGTCATCGCCCGGACCGGGGAGGGCCACGCCCGAGGTCGTAACACCCGACCGGTGGTCGACGGTGCCGTCCGGTCCCGCTCTGTCCGATCCGTCATCGCGTCACCTCCCACGCTCGGCTGCGGCTTGCAGGCTACGCCGATCGCGGTCGAGGACCGGTGTGACGGCGGTCGCGTGGGGGCGGCGCCGGGCGGGCCGGGCCGCATCGGGGGGTGTGCGGGGGACGACACGGCCCACCCGGCACCTGTGGGGGCGGGAGGTTGTGCTGCCGCGTCAACCCGGCGGGGCCGGCCCGGAGGCCGGGCGGTGTGTCTCCGCAGCTGGCGGGGTGACGCTCGCAGCATTGTGGGCCAGCCGGCCGCCCGGAGGGGAGCCCCGGGACGGCCGGCATCGTCGTTCTGTCAGGAACCCGACAGTTACGTCAGCTGCGGACGGCCTCGACGGCCGAGGCGAGCCGCCGGACACCCTCGTCGATCTTGTCGGCGGTCACCGCCGAGAAGGCCAGTCGGAGAGCGTGCCGCCCGCCGTCCAGCACGAAGTCACTGCCCTTGACCACGGCGACTCCACGCTCGGCCGCCGCCGGGGCGAGCCGGTCGACAAGCACGTCCTCCGGGAACTCCACCCAGAGGAAGTAGCCTCCGTCGGGCTCCACGAACCGAGCCTGCGGCAGGTGCCGGCGCAACGACTCGGCGAGCACTTGGGCCCGCTCGCCCAACGCCGCCCGGACCGTCTCGATCGAGCGGTCGATGTCACCGGAGACGCAGAACTGGTGCACGATCGCCTGGGACACCATCCCGGGGGAGATGTAGAGGCTCGTCGCGTTCTTCGCGATGGAGGCGATCAGGTCGGCCGGGCCGACCAGGTAACCGACCCGCACACCCGGGCAGACCGTCTTGGTGAAGCTCGACGCGTGCACCACCACGTTGCGGGTGTCCAGCGAGAGCATCGACGGCAGCGCCTCGCCACGGAAGCGGATGTCCGCGTACGGGTCGTCCTCGAAGATCGTGAACTCGTACTCGGCGGCCAGGTCGAGGAGCTCCCGGCGCTTCTCCAGGGACAGCGTCATGCCGGCCGGGTTCTGGTAGTTGGGGATGACGTGCGCGAGCCGGGGGCGGACCCCGGACTCCAGCAGCTTGCGCAGCTCGGCAGTGTCCAGGCCATCCGGCTGGACGGCGATGCCGTGCAGCTCACTGCCCATCCGCTGGAGGTTCAGCAGCGTCCGGTCGTACGTCGGGCGCTCCACCACCACCGCGTCGCCGGGGCGGACCAGGTGGTCGAAGAGGAATGCGTCGGCCTGAAGCGACCCATTGGTGACCAGCACCTGGTCGGCCTCGACCCCGTGCTTCTCGGCGATCCACTTTCGCAGCGGAAGGTACCCGACGGAGGTGCCGTACGCCGTCACCCCAGCGGGGTCGGCGTCGAAGGCGCGGACGGCGGCGGCCTTGAGCCCCTCGACATCGACGATGTCCAGCGAGGGAGCCCCACGGGCAAAGGAGATCAACTGCTCGGCGGTCATGGATGTTGAGCGTACGGGCGGCGGCGGGGGACGCGCGGTCGGCACGGCGATGTCCGCATCCTGAGCCACCGGGTCGGGTGACCCCACTGGGCCGGTCGGCGGCAGATCAGACCGGAAGGGCGAGCGCGTCGTGCTGCGCGGCCCGGGAAAGTCCCTCCAGCTGCACGCCGAGCGCGTCGAGGAGCTGACTCCAGTCGAAGTAGGAGCGCCAGGCGGTGATCCGACCCTTGCGGGCCCGGACCACGTCGGCCACCTCCCAGCTCACCAGCCGGCCGGTGGGCGCGACGGTGCCGTACGGCGAATGCAGGGTGCCGGTGTGGGTGCCGGTCAGCCGCAGCTCGACGGCGGCGCCACCGCCCGTGCGGACCGCGCCCATCGGGTCGACCCGCAGATCCGGAAAGGCGCCGGTCCAGGTACGCAGCAGCGCGGGCAGCTCGATCGGACGGACCGTCACGCCCGGCATGGCGTAGAACGCCTCCGGGGCGTAGAGATCCGGCAACCGGGCCACGTCCCGACGCAGGAGCATGGCGTACTGCTGCTCGACCAGCCGCTCCGCGTCGCGCATCGGGACCTCCCCCACGGGCCACGGCATCTCCGCGCCCGCAAGGGATGTCTACCCATCGCTCCGGCCCCGCACACCACAGTCGGTCAGGTAGTGGCGACCGCCTGGCTCTCCGACCAGACCCGCATGATGTCCCGCACGGAGATCACGCCGGCCACCTCCCGGCCGTCCAGCACCACCAGGTGCCGGAATCCGCCCCGGGCCATCGCGGCGGCGGCCTCGGCCACCGTCCACTCCGGCCCCGCGTAGACCACGTCCCAGGTCAGGTGGGCGCCGGTGCGTTCCACGTCGCAGTCGAGGCCGGCACCGATGGCCTTCAACACGTCGCGTTCGGTCATGATCCCCACGCCCTCGGAATCCGGGTCGATCACGACCGCCGACCCGACACCGCGGGCCGACATCATCCGGGCCGCCTGGCGGAGCGTGTGCTCCGGACCGACGACGAGGACCTGGCTGGACATCGCATCCCGTACCTGCATCACACATCACCCCTTTGGGACGGTGGCATTCGGTACGGACATGGTGGTCGGTGGATGTTTCCGGGACAAGAGCGGCATCGCACAAGCTGCGGACGCTGGCTACTGTCGGATGGTGTCCACCGAGCCCCTGCGCTGCGCCGGCGCGCTGATCGTCGACCATGACGGCCGCATCTTCTTTCAGCGCCGCTCACCACACCGACGCCTGTTTCCCAACTGTTGGGACATCGTCGGTGGCCACGTGGAGCCGGGCGAGGACATCGACGAGGCACTGCGCCGGGAGATCACCGAGGAGACCGGCTGGGTCCTCTCCCACGTCCTGGGGCAGGTGGGCGAGTACAGCTACGTCGGCGACGACGGCCTGGCCCGGACCGAGTACGACTTCCTGGTCCGCGTCGACGGTGACCTCGACCGCCCGATGCTCGAGGCCGGCAAGCACACCGAGTACCGCTGGCTGGCCGAGCACGAGGTGACAGTGCTCGACGAGCACCGCGACGTCAACGACGGGCTGATCCGGCGGATCGCGGAGGAGGGCTTCGCCGTCCTGCGGTCGATCGGTCTGTGAACGCCGTCGAAGTCGCGCCCCACCGGATCGCCGGGCTGCTCGCACCGGCAGTGGACCGGACCTTCCGCGCCGGCATCCTGGCCGGCCGCGACGGTGGTGGCGCCGAGTTGTCCCAGCGCTACGGCGGAGTCACCGCCACTGGCTTCCTGGTCGACCTGCGCACCCGGCTGGCCGCACCCGGTGGCACCGTCGACGGGCCCGGCTTCGCGGCGATCACCCGCTACCAGGACCCGGTCGCCTGCCGGCGGACTGTGGACAAGCAGGTGGCCCACGGGATGATCTACCGCGGCACGGACGGCGCACTGTCCGCCACCGAGCGGGGCGCCGCCTTCCTCACCGAGCTGTACCAGGTGCACGCCGAGGTCACCGAGGAGTTGTGGGCCGGCCACGACGACCGGGTGGCACGGCTGGTGGCCATGCTCGGCCGACTGCTGTCGTACGCCCTGGTGCTGGCCGACGAGGAGGCGAACCCGGTCGCCTCCTCCTTCGCCGCGCTGGCGCCCCCCTACGAGCCGGACGGCACCCCGTCGGGCGTGCTGCTGCTCAACCGGCTCAGCACCCTTCGATACCACCGGGCCGACGCGCACGCCGCCGCCTGGACCGCCGCCGGGCACACCCCGTCGAGCATCGCCGCCCTGCCGGCCGGCCCCGAGCGGCTCGCCATCGAGTTGGAGACCGACCGGCGGGCCGCCGGCCCGTACGCCGTGCTCAGCGCGGAGGAGCGCCTGACCATGCTCGCCGACCTGGCGGCCTTGCCCGGCTGACCCGGTTGGCCGGAGCGGCGCACCCGGCCGGCGCTATCCTCCACCGGTGACGGGAGCAGGACTAGGGAGGATGTCGCGATGATCGGAATGGTGCTCGCGGCCGGAGCGGGACGACGGCTGCGCCCGTACACCGACACCCTGCCCAAGGCTTTGGTGCCGGTGGACGGCGAGACGACGATCCTGGACATCGCGCTGGGCAACCTCGCCGAGGTCGGGCTCACCGACATCGTGATCGTCGTCGGCTACGCGGCGGACGCGGTCCGCGAGCGGCAGGCCGACCTGGAGAAGCGGTACGGGGTCACGCTCACCCTTGTGCACAACGACAAGGCCGAGGAGTGGAACAACGCCTACTCGCTCTGGCTCGCGCGGGAGTACTTCGCGCGCGGGGTGCTGCTTGTCAACGGGGACACAGTGCACCCGGTGAGCGTGGAGAAGACCCTGCTCGCCGAGCGTGGCCCAGGCATCCTGCTGGCCGTGGACACCCTCAAGCCGCTGGCCGAGGAGGAGATGAAGACCACCTTCGACGCCGCCGGCCAGCTCACCCGGATCACCAAGATCATGGACCCGGGCGAGGCGTACGGGGAGTACATCGGCGCGACGCTGATCGAGCCGCAGGTCGCCGACGCGCTCGCCGACGCGCTGGAGGCGACCTGGCGACGGGACCCGAACCTCTACTACGAGGACGGCTACCAGGAGTTCTCCGACCGGGGCGGGGAGGTGCGGGCGGCGCCGATCGGTGACGTCCCGTGGGTCGAGGTCGACAACCACGCCGACCTGGCCCGCGCGCGGGAGATCGCGTGCCTCTACTAGCTCGGAGCGTCCTCACCCCGCTGCACATCGACGTGCGACGCGGGGCGGTCGCCGACCTGGGCGCGATCCTGGCCGACGGGCGGATCTCCTCCGGGGGCGACGTCGCTGTGGTTGTCGGCCCGGGTCAGGGTGCCCAGATCGCTGAGCTGATCCGACCGTCGCTGCGTTCGGCGGACGTGTTCACCGTCTCCGGCGGGACGCTGGACGCCGCCGACGACCTGGGCGGCAAACTCCGCGCCCGGTCCTACGACGCGGTGGTCGGCATCGGCGGCGGCAAGACCATCGACGTGGCCAAGTACGCGGCGACCCGCCGAGGGCTGCCGATGGTGTCGGTGGCGACCAGCCTCGCCAACGACGGGATCGCCTCCCCGGTGGCCAGCCTGATCACCGACGGGATCAAGGGCTCCTACGGCGTACACATTCCGATCGGTGTGATCGTCGACCTGGACTTCGTGGAGAGCGGCCCGGACCGGCACAACCGGGCCGGCATCGGCGACGTGATCAGCAACATCAGCGCGCTTGCCGACTGGGAGCTGTCCCGACAGGTACGCGGTGAGCCGGTCGACGGGCTGGCCGCCTCGCTCTCGCGGGCCGGCGCCGAAGCGGTGCTCAACCACCCCGGCGACATGAGCGACGACGCCTTCGTGATCGTCCTCGCCGAAGCGTTGATCTCCAGCGGCCTGGCGATGGCTGTCGACGGCACCAGCCGTCCGTGCAGCGGCGGCTGCCACGAGATCATGCACGCTGTCGACTCGCTCTTTCCGGGGACCGCCTCGCACGGCGAGCTGGCCGGGCTGGGTGCGCTGTTCTGCACCTGGCTACGCGGAGATCTCCGCCGCTTCGGGGAGATGTCGGCCTGCCTCGCCCGGCACGGTCTGCCCCGGCTCCCCGCCGAGGTGGCGCTCACCGACGACCAGTTCATCGAGGCGGTGCAGTTCGCGCCGCGTACCCGGCCGGACCGGTACACCATCCTCGAACACCTGGCACTGTCGCCTACCGAGACCCGGGAGCGGCTGGCAGACTACGCCGGTGCAATCCGCGACCAGCTTGGCTGACCCCCGTCCCACCGTCGCCGACTTCCACCGGGTGAACCGGGGCGGCGGCCTGTTCAGCGAGTCGATCAGCCAGTGGCTGGGGGCCGTGTTCGCGCTCGTCGCCCAGCGGCTCGGGCTGCGACCGACAGCGTTGACTATCACCAACCTGGTGCTCGGGCTGGCCACCTCGGTCACCGTGGTGGCGCTCGCCGGCCCGGTCGCCGCCGGGGACGTACCGGCCTGGGTGGTCGGCCTGCTCGCCCTGGTCGGCTGGCAGGTGGCGTACTCCCTGGACTGCGCGGACGGGCAGCTGGCCCGGGTGACCGGCCAGGGCAGCGCGGCCGGCGCGCGCGTCGACGTGCTCTGCGACGTGGCCGCGCAGATCGCCCTGGTGGCAGCGCTGGGCGCCACCGCCGTGGCGCAGGAGCCGGGCACGCCGACCTGGCTCGTGGCGACCTTCGCGGGCACCTGGATGGTCAACCTGGTGACGTCGGTGATGCAGGCCGGCCCGAACGCGGCCAGCATGGTCACCTCGACCTCGCTGCCGGTGCGCCTGGTGAAGCTGGTCCGCGACTACGGCGCGGTGATCTTCGTGGCCGCCGTGGTGCTCGCCGTGGCCCCCGCGCTGGTCCTCTGGGTGATGGTCGCCTTCACCATCGTCAACGGGGGCTTCCTGCTGGCCAGCATCGCCTTCTCCGCCCGCGCCTCCCTCCGCTGACCCCCGCCCCCGCGCGACCTTCAGGCTCGCCGATCATGGAGTAGGGGTCCGGGCCAGGCCCGCGTAGATGTCGATGAGTCGCTTGGTGACCACGTCGGGGTGGAAGGTGCGCTCGTAGCGGGCGCGGGCTCCCAGGGTGAGCCCGGACGCACCGGCGCGGGCGACCGGCAGGGCGGCCGCGAGCGCGGCCGGTTCCGGGGCGACCACCCAACCGGCCTCGCCCAGACCGATCCCCGCCGGCATGGCTGACCCGCCGCCGCCCCCGGCGACCGCGGAGGCGATCTCGGCGGGCCCGGTGCCGGCGGGCTCGTGCGGAGCGTCGGCACCGACCAGGTACGGAATGCCGCCCAACGCCGTCCCGAGCACGGGTCGGCCGTTCGCCAACGCCTCGATGATCACGGTGGGCAGCACGTCGTGCCACATCGCGGCGGCGATCACCACAGCGCTCGCCTCGACCGCGGCCTGCACGCCGGCCCGGTCGAGCTGACCGAGGTAGACCACGTCGGGTCGCTCGGCGGCGGCTGCCTCCACGAGCGGGCGCAGCTCGCCGTCACCGGCCACCCGCAGCGTGCCCAGCGAACCCACCGGGTGCCGACGCCAGGCGTCCAGCAGCAGGTCGACGCCCTTCTCCGGGGAGAGCCGGGCCATGTAGAGGAACCCGTCACCCAGCGGCGCCGGCCGACCGGGATCGGGGACGGAGTTCGGCTTCACCACGATGCGTTCGTCGGGAATGCCGTAGTCGCGGAGGTGATCGGCGATGGCCGAGGTGAGCGCGATGTACCGGTCCACCGAGCGCCAGGTGCCCCGGTGCACGGCCAGGGTGGTCGCCATCAGCGCGCTCTGCACCGCCGAGTCGCGGTAGCAGCGGTGCTTGATCGCGGGCACACCCAACGCCCGACCCTTGCAGTCCTGACAGATCACGCCGTCGCGGAAGTAGATCCCCGACGAGCAGACCTGACGGTAGTTGTGCACCGTCTGCACCACCGGCACGCCGTGCCGGTGCGCGGTCCGCACCACCCAGGGCGAAATCAGGGGGTACGGGTTGTGCAGGTGCAGAACGTCCGGTCGGTGCTCGGTGAGCAGCCGGCTCAGGTCGTGCTGGGCGCGCGGTGCCCAGATCGGCGAGATCGGCAGCAGCGCCTTCGCCGACTTCGACATCGACGGGATCTCGTCCGAACTGCGGATGAAGGGCAGCACTTCGACGCCAGCGGCGGTGAGCTGGGCGATCTCCGAGTCGACGATCGTGTTCTCACCGGAGGGCTGGGCTTCCCGGTACCGGTTGTGTGCCACCACGATTCTCACGGAGCTTGCCTCTCGTTCGCGATTGCGGGACTCGCAAGCTCATTCCTCACGCTCACGGGAAAGAAGGCTACCGTTGTGTCGTGCCCGAACTACCGGAGGTTGAGGCGCTCGCGGGTTACCTGCGTCAGCGCGCGGTGGGGCGGCGCGTCGATCGGCTGGAGATCGCCGCGATCAGCGCCCTAAAGACGTACGAGCCGGCGCCGACCGAGGTCGCCGGCCGGGCGGTTGTCGACGCCAGTCGGCACGGAAAGTTCCTCGACGTCCTCTTCGAGGGCAGCCTGCACCTGGTGGTGCATTTGGCGCGAGCGGGCTGGCTGCACTACCGGGAGGCGTTCCCCGCCACCACCCCGCTGCGTCCGGGCAAGGGCCCGATCGCGGTGCGGGTACGCCTGGACGACGGTTCCGGCTTCGATCTCACCGAGGCCGGCACCCAGAAGAAGCTGGCCGCGTATCTGGTCACCGACCTCGCGACGGTCCCCGGTGTGGCCAAGCTGGGCCCGGACGCGCTCGCCGCGGATCTGCCTCTCTTCGCCGAGCGGCTGCGGAGCAGGCGGGGGCAGGTCAAGGGGGTGCTGACCGACCAGTCGGTGCTGTCCGGGGTGGGCAACGCGTACTCCGACGAGATCCTGCACGCCGCGAAGCTGTCCCCGTTCGCGATCACCGATCGGCTCACCGACGCCCAGATCGCCACTTTGCACGCCGCCACCCGACAGGTCCTCGGCGACGCGGTCGAGCGGTCCCTCGGTCAGCGGGCCGCGGAGCTGAAGGGCGAGAAGCGCTCCGGGCTGAAGGTGCACGCCCGCACCGGGCTGCCCTGCCCGGTCTGCGGTGACACTGTGCGCGAGGTGTCGTTCGCCGACTCCAGCCTCCAGTACTGCCCCACCTGCCAGACCGGCGGCAAGCCGCTCGCTGACCGTCGGTTGTCTCGCCTCGTACGGTGAGTAATGGCACTTCAGGGCTACGGAGCGGAATCTCCCTCAGTGAGCGGAAGCTCCGGTCCGCCCTTCTCGCCACGCGCGCATCCATCGGTATAGTGGCCCGGTCCCCGGCTTCTGAAATGGTGCGGAGCCGGCCAGATCCCGCCAGCACCGTCGGTCGCCAATCTCCTTCGGGGCGACGACCGGTCGGAGCCAGCGTGGGAGACTGGGACGGTGGGCGACCCGGGCCTTCACGCCGAGTGAGCGGCCCGTGTCATGCGGGAGGACATGGGTGAGGTGACGGCAAGCCTCCAGCGCCCGGTAACCAACGAAGGCCGGAGCAGACTCGTGCGGCACGTCGACAGCTTCGAGATCCAGCCGCCGACGCCGCCGTCCCACAACGGCGTCCCTCGGTCGGCTTGGACGAGGGCGCGACGCCGTGTCTCCCGCTGGCACCGCCCCTACATCGCGATCCTGCTGCTGCTCGACTTCGGCGCCGCGGCGTTCGCCAGCTGGATCGCGATCCAGCTCTTCGACCAGGCTGCCTCCGGGTTCTCCGGCACCCAGCAGGACCCGACGTGGTTCCACACCGTCTCCTACCTGCTGCTCCCGCTCGGCTGGGTGGTGATCCTCTGGAGCAACCGGGCCTACGACCGGCGCTACCTGGGGCTCGGCCCGGACGAGTTCAAGCGGGTGATCCGGGCATCGGTGACGGTGGCCGCGAGCGTCTCCTTCCTCGCCTTCTCTACTGTCACCCAGCTCTCCCGGTTCACAGTCGGCACGGCGCTGGTCGGCGCGACGCTGTTGATCCTGTGGGGCCGTTTCGTGGCCCGGTGGGCGCTGCACTACATCCGGCGGCGGGCCGGCCAGGCCGCTCACCGGATGGTGCTGGTCGGCACCCTGCCCGAATGCCTGGAGGTCTACGCGGCGGTCACCCGCAGCCCGGCCGCCGGGCTGATGCCCGTCGCCATCCACATCACCGACGGGTACGCGGCGGCCCGAGGCATGCCGACCCCGGTTCCGGTGTACGCCGGACGCGACGTCCTGGCCCTGGTCCGTGAGGTCGGTGGGGACACGATCGCCGTCTGCGGGTCGGCCAGCGCGGAGCCGGGCGAGTTGCGCCGTCTGGCCTGGCAGTTGGAGGGCTCCGGCGTCGATTTGGTGGTCGCCCCGCAGCTCACCGACATCGCCGGCCCTCGGGTGCACATCCGGCCGATCGAGGGTCTGCCGCTGCTGCACGTCGAGGAGCCGACCCTCTCCGGGCCGGCGCTGCTGGCGAAGAACCTGATGGACCGGGTCGCCGCTGGTCTCGGCCTGCTGCTGCTGGTTCCGCTCTTCCTGGCCATCGCCGTGGCGATCCGGATCTCCGACCCCGGGCCGGTCTTCTTCCGCCAGCCCCGGGTGGGGCACGAGGGGCGCACGTTCCGGGTGTGGAAGTTCCGGACAATGTACGTCAACGCCGAGGACCGGCTGGCCAGCCTTGTCGATCGGAACGAGACCGACGGCATGCTGTTCAAGATGAAGGAGGACCCGCGGGTCTTCCCGGTCGGTCGCTTCCTGCGGGCCACGTCGCTGGACGAGCTGCCGCAGCTGATCAACGTGCTGTGGGGCGAGATGTCGCTGGTCGGGCCCCGCCCGCTACCGGCCGACGACGGCGACTTCCTGGGTGACGTGCGGCGCCGACTGTTGGTCCGCCCCGGCATGACCGGGCTGTGGCAGGTCTCCGGCCGCTCCGATTTGTCCTGGGACGAGTCGGTCCGACTGGACCTCTACTACGTCGACAACTGGTCGCTCGCGTACGACCTGAGCATCCTGTGGCGCACCGTCGGGGTGGTGCTCGCCCGCAAGGGCGCGTACTAGAGGGTTGGCGCGCCGGCTCGCAGGGGCGAGGATCGCTGCGTGGCTGCCAACCTCTCCGCCGTGGTCGGCGTCGTCTCACTCGTCACCGCGCTGACCGCAGCCCTGCTGGCGGTGCTGCGGCTACGAGCCCGCCGTGGCATCGCCACGGCCACCCAGCGGGCCACCTACGAGGTGCTGCACACCGCCGGCCTGGCGGCCGAGCCGCTGCGTGCGGGGTTGAGTGAAGCGGGCGCGGCGAAGGCCGTACGGCATCTGCGGGCGCTGGTGGGCGCGGTCGGGCTGGCGCTCACCGACGCCGACCGGTTGCTGGCCCTCGACGGGCGCGGCACCCACCACGGAGAGCAACTGCTAGCGGCGGCCCAGCGGACGGTGGACAGCGGCCGCTCGACGGTGCTTGGTGAGCAGGAACTGCACTGCGATCGGGTCGACTGCCCGGTCCGCGGGGCGGTGGTCGCGCCGTTGCTGGCGGCGGACGGCCGGGTGGTGGGCGCGCTGGTGGCGGTCGCCGACAGCCCGCCACCTCCGGGGTTGGTGCAGGCCACCCTCGAGACGGCGCACTGGGCTGGCAACCAGCTCGCCCTGGCCGAGCTGGACTCGTCGCGGGAGCGGCTGGCCCGCGCAGAAATCCGCGCGTTGCGGGCGCAGATCAGCCCACACTTCATCTACAACGCGCTGACCGCGATCGGCTCGTTCGTACGCACCGACCCGGAGCGGGCCCGGGAGCTGATCCTGGAGTTCGCTGAGTTCACCCGGTACTCGTTCCGGGCGCACGGGGAGTTCACCACGCTGGCCGAGGAGCTGCGGTCGATCGACCGCTACCTGACCATCGAGCGGGCCCGGTTCGGCGACCGGTTGCAGGTGCGGTTGCAGATCGCACCGGAGGTCCTGCCGGTGACGCTGCCGTTCCTCTGCCTCCAGCCGCTCGTGGAGAACGCGGTTCGCCACGGGTTGTCCCGCAAGCCGGGCACGGGCATGGTGAGCATCGAGGCCCGGGACGCGGGAGCCGAATGCCACATCACGGTGGAGGACGACGGAGTGGGAATGGATCCGACCACGCTGACCGCCGGCATCGCCGAGCTGGCCCGCGGCACCGGCGACCCGGGCGACGACACGGGCCAGCACGTCGGCCTCTCCAACGTCGACGAGCGGTTGCGCTCGGTCTTCGGTGACCGGTTCGGCCTGGTAGTGGAGACCGGGTTGGGCTCGGGCACGAAGGTGAGCATGCGGGTGCCGAAGTTCCACCCGGGCGTGCGGGCAGGGTCGTGAGCGAGCGGACCGGGACGGGTGCGGTGAACGCTTCCGGTTTCTTGCGCGTCCTCGCTGTGGACGACGAGCCGCCCGCCCTCGACGAGCTGGCGTACCACCTGCGGGCCGACCCCCGGGTGGCCCGCCTGCACACGGCCGGGGATGCCACCGAGGCGCTGCGGCTGCTGCGCGACGGCGACGTGGACGTGGTCTTCCTGGACATCCGGATGCCCGGCCTGGACGGCATGGAGCTGGCCCGGGTGTTGCGCCGCTTCGCCCGGCCACCGGCGATCGTGTTCGTCACCGCGTACGACGACGGCGCGGTGGACGCCTTCGACCTGGGCGCCACCGACTACGTGCGGAAACCGGTGCGTGCCGATCGGCTCGCCGAGTCGCTGCGTCGGGTGATCGGCTCGCGGGTGGTGCCGTCGCACCCGGCGGCGCTGGCCCGCGCCGAGGAGGACCCGACCATCCCCATCGAGTTGGCCGGCACCACCCGGATGCTGCCCCGTTCGGCGGTGCGCTGGGTGGAGGCGCAGGGCGACTACGCCCGGTTGCACACAGCGGACGGGTCGCACCTGGTGCGCGTCTCGCTGGCCACGCTGGCGGAGCGCTGGGCCGATGCCGGTTTCGTCCGGGTGCACAGGTCGTACCTGGTGCAGTTGAAGTTGATCGCGGAGTTGCGCCTGGTCAACTCCGGCTACGTGGTGGTGATCGACTCGACCGAGCTGCCGGTGAGCCGGCGGCACACCCGGGAGCTGAAGGACAAGCTGGTCAGGGCCGCGAAGCAGGATTGGAGTCGCTGAGCCGGGAATGGGAGCAGCCCTACCGTACGTTGTACGCTAAGCCGTACGACTTCCGGGAGGCTTGCCGTGACCGAGACCCTGTTCGACGCCGAATCCGAGTTCGACAGCCAACTCGACCGACTGGTGCAGCTCGGCTACCCCGCCCTCGCCGGGCTGACCGAGAACGCCTTCCGCGACCTTGTTGCGCCACTGCGCGCCAGGGCGGTCGAGGGCACCGCCGGCCTGCCCGCACCCACCGACGCCCGGGTGCCGTTCCTGCTGGTCACCACCCGGGACCTCATCGGTGTGCCGGAACGGGTGGAGGTGACCACCCTGGCCGGCAAGAGCAAGCCCGGCGTCGTCGACCAGAACTTTGCCGAGGACGACCTGCCCCGCTTCGACCCGATCAAGGAACTGGAGGTGCCCGCCGGTCCGGCGTACCTGCTCTTCGACGTCGACCGGGGCGAGGAGTACCGCAACCTGGCACCCGCCACGGCCATGGAGGGGATCACCGCCCAGGGTCGACTGCCGCTGAGCATCGACGAGGGGCTCGCCTTCATCACGCTGCACCCGGCCGCGTTGGCGAGCAACAGGTGCTTCTCGCTGGTCGGCTCCCGGTGCGGCGACAAGCGGGTGCCGGCGCTGTGGATCAGCCAGGGCGCACCCAAGCTGGGCTGGTGCTGGTACGGCAACCCGCACACCTGGCTCGGCTCCGCCTCGGCCCGGCCGGAGCGCGTCGGCCTGGAGTGACCGCGGGCCGACGATGATCGACTCGGGTTCCTGGAAGTCGGGCCATCCCACCGGTCCGGACGGCCCGGCTTCCAGCACCTCGGTCGGTTGTCCACAACGAGCCTCCGGAGTTCCCACACGCCAACCGGCATGATCCCCGAGTTATCCACAGCCGTGACCGGTTCTCCACAGGTTATTCACAACGCAAACCACTGATCTCCACGGCCGCTCCCTACAGTCAGGACCCATGAGCGCACGCCGGGTACTGGTGGTCGAGGACGAACGGACCATCGCCGAGTCCATCGCCGCCCGACTACGGGCCGAGGGTTTCGCTGTGGAGATCGCGGCGGACGGGCCCAGCGCTGTCGCCCAGTTCCACGCCGGACAGCCGGATATCGTCGTCCTCGACGTGATGCTGCCGGGCTTCGACGGCCTGGAGGTGTGCCGCCGGATCCAGGCCGACCGGCCGGTGCCGGTGCTGATGCTCACCGCCCGGGACGACGAGACCGACCTGCTCGTGGGGCTGGCGGTCGGCGCCGACGACTACCTCACCAAGCCGTTCTCGATGCGGGAGCTCACCGCCCGGGTGCACGTACTGCTACGTCGGATGGAACGGGCCGCCGCCACTCCCGCGCCGCCCGCCATCCGCCTCGGCGACATCGAGATCAACGAGGCCGAGCGACGGGTCCGCCGGGCCGGGGCGGACGTGCACCTCACCCCGACCGAGTTCGACCTGCTGGTCCACCTCGCGGGGCGGCCCCGCACGGTGCTCCCCCGGGAACGGCTGCTCGCCGACGTCTGGGGATGGGGTGACGGGAGCGGCACCCGCACCGTGGACAGCCACATCAAGGCTCTGCGCCGCAAGTTGGGCGCCGATCTCATCCGCACCGTGCACGGGGTCGGCTACGCCTTGGAGCTGCCGTCATGACAGCGACAGTGCTCACCCGACTGGACCGGGTGCTGGAGTTGCTGCCCCGACCGCTGGACCCGGTGCGCTCGATCAAGCTGAAGCTGGGTGTGCTGCTGGTCGCCTCCGGGGCGGCCGGGCTCGCCTACTTCTCGTACGGCATCGGTTGGCCGCCGCCGATCACCTCGGCCACCGCCATCGCCGTCGCCCTGCTCACCTCGCAGGTGCTCGCCCACGGCATGACCTCGCCGTTGCGGGACATGACGGCAGCCGCCGGCGCGATGGCCCGCGGCGACTACACACGTCGGGTACGCGCCACCTCCCGCGACGAGGTCGGCGAGCTGGCCCAGGCGTTCAACAAGATGGCCGAGGACCTGCACGCCGCCGACCAACGCCGACGCGAGCTGATCGCCAACGTCTCGCACGAGCTGCGTACGCCGATCACCGCGTTGCAGGGCGTGCTGGAGAACATGGTGGACGGGGTCGCCGACCCCGAACCCGCGGCGCTGCGTTCGGCGTTGGCCCAGACCGAACGGCTCGGGCACCTCGTCGCCGACCTGCTCGACCTGTCCCGACTCGACGCCGGGGTGGTGCCGCTGCGGCGCGTACGCATAGACGTGGGGGACTTCCTCGACGAGGCGGTGGAGCACGCCACGGCCAGCGCGTCCGGCGCCGGCCTGGACGTGCGCTTCCAGCTCCGCGACCTGCCGGCACCGCTGACGGTCCACGCGGACCCGTGGCGACTGCACCAGGTCTTCGCGAACCTCCTGGACAACGCGGCCCGACACAGCCCACCCGGCGGCACGGTACGGCTGTGCGCCGAGGAGCACGGCGACCAGCTCCGCTTCGAGGTGAGCGACGAGGGCCAGGGCATTCCGCCGGACGAGCGTTCCCGGGTGTTCGAGCGGTTCACCCGCGGCGACCGGTCGGCCGGCGGCGGGACCGGACTCGGCCTGGCCATCGCCCGGTGGGTCGTCGAACTGCATGGCGGCCGGATCGGTGTCCTCGATCCCGCTGAACCAGACCGGGGTGGCCGGCCCGGCTGCCGCATCCAGGTCACCATCCCGTGTGACGGGCCATACCGAGAAGAGGCAGCATGACCAGCCCCGGCAGCACCCCCCTCCCGGCCACCGGGCCGACCGGGCCGGCGCAGGTCGCCCCGACCGTCAGGCCCGGCCCGGCCGCACCACCGGCGGCCGGTCGGCCCCAGGCTGCTCCGGCCGTACCGCTCCTGCCCCGGCCACCATCGATGATCACGCGGCGTTGGCCGGGGCCATCGGGCGAAGCGGGTCCGACGGTGCTGGTGGCGTCGACGGCGGCAGCAGTCGTCGGCGCCTCGGTGCTCACGATGGTTCGTCCGGGCCTCGGCTGGCTGGTCGCCGCGTTGGCCGGCACTGCCGCCCTCACCACCGCCGCCGTCAGGTCCGGGACGCCCTCCCCGGTCGCGGCCCGCACCGAGCCGACCGAGCCCGGCACCGCATCCGGTGCCGAACCCGCCCGTCCCGGTGCCACGGGGGCACCGGGGCGGGTGGCGCAGGTCGCCTGGGCTGCGGCGACGATCGCGTTGATCGCCGTCGGCACGTTCCGGGCCGCCGGTTGGCTCTTCGCGCTCTGCCTGATCGCAGCGGTCGGGGCCCTGACGCTGGCGGTGACCGGCGGGCGAAGCCCACTCGGAATGCTGGTCGCCGTGACACTGCCACCCGCCGCGACGGTACGGGCGCTCCCGTGGGCGGTACGCGGAGTGCGTACCAACCGCCCGGCGGGGTCGGGGGTCGGGTTCGGACGCATCGTGAGCAGCCTGGCGGTGTCCGCCGTCCTGCTGACGCTGTTCGGGTTGCTCTTCTCCTCCGCCGACGCGGTCTTCGCCAACCTGGTCGGCGGTCTGCTGCCCGACATCGACCCGGCCGGTGTGATCGGCTGGTCGCTGCGGCTGCCCCTGATCGGCGGTGGTCTGCTCGGCGGCGCGTACCTGGTCACCCGCCCACCCGACCTGGAGGGTCTGCGACCGGCGTCGTCACGGCCGGCCCACCGGCTGGAGTGGACCCTCCCGCTGGTGTTGCTCGACGCCCTCTTCGCCGCGTTCGTGCTGGTCCAGCTGACAGTGTTGTTCGGCGGAGCGGGGCACGTGCTGCGGACGGCAGGGCTCACCTACGCCCAGTACGCCCGCGGCGGTTTCTGGCAACTGCTCGCCGTCACCGCACTCACCCTGCTGGTGATCGCGATCGCCGCCCGCCGGGCGCCGAAGGCCACCCGGAGGGACCGCCTGCTGGTCCGCGTACTGCTCGGCACACTCACCGCGCTCAGTCTGGTGATCGTCGCCTCGGCGCTCTACCGGATGCAGGTCTACGCCGACGCGTACGGTGCCACCCGGCTGCGGCTCGTCGTGTCGACTGTCGAACTCTGGCTCGGGCTGCTCTTCGTCCTGGTCGGGGTTGCCGTGGCGCGGTTGCGGGCCGAATGGCTCCCCCGGCTCGTGGTCGGCACCGCGGTGCTGGCGCTGCTCGGGTTGGCCCTTCTCAACCCGGACCGCCTGATCGCCGATCGGAACGTCGACAGGTACCTGGAGACCGGCCGGTTGGACGTCAGCTACCTGTCCGGGCTGTCGGCCGATGCCGTACCGGCCCTGAACCGGCTGCCCGAACCGATGCGCTCCTGCGCGCTGGGGCAGATCGCCGCCGAGCTGCCCCGGGACGGGTTCTGGGCGGCGAACCTCGGCAGGGAACGCGCCCGGCGGGTTCTCGACACGACCCCGGTGAGCGCCAGCCTGACCGACTGCCTCGGGTTGCAACGCTGGTGAGCATGAACGCTTGACAATCGCGTACGGCGGGCGAGACTGCCGGGGTGGCCAAGCAACTCCCCGACGTGGGGTCGAGCGGTGCGGTACCGCCGCCCCGGCGGTCCCGGATCGTGCTGGCCGAGATCACCAGGCAGGACACCCGCGCCGAGCGGACCCGCGCCGAGCTGGCTCAGCAGACCCAGGTCGGCGAGGCGCTGGTCCGCGGCCTGGTCCGGGCTCAACTCGCGCTGGCGCTGCGGCTGTCCCTGGTGGTGGCCATCGGTCTGGGCGGGCTGCCCTGGCTGTTCGCGATCGCACCCTCGCTCGGCCGGACCACAGTCGCCGGCGTCAACCTGCCGTGGCTGCTGCTCGGGGTGGCCTCCTTCCCGTTCCTGATCGGCGTGGGCTGGGCGTACGTGCGGCTGGCCGAGCGCAACGAGCAGGACTTCACCGACCTGGTGCAACGGCCGGAGCGCTGAGTGGGCAACGACTTCGTGGTCCCGGCCATCGTCGCGGTCACCCTGGTCACCGTCGGGATCGGCTTCTACGGGCTGCGGTTGGCCCGGACCACTTCCGACTTCCTGGTGGCGTCCAGGGCGATCAGTCCGACCTGGAACGCCGCAGCCATCGGCGGGGAGTACCTGTCGGCGGCGAGCTTCCTCGGCATCGCGGGGCTGGTCCTCAAGTACGGCGTGGACGTGCTCTGGTACCCGGTCGGGTTCGCCGCCGGCTACCTGGCCCTGCTGCTCTTCGTGGCCGCGCCGCTGCGCCGCTCCGGGGCGTTCACCCTGCCCGACTTCTGCGAGCTGCGGCTGGGGTCGCGTCGACTCCGCATCCTGGCCACCGCCTTCGTGATCTTCATCGGTTGGCTGTACCTGGTGCCGCAGCTCCAGGGCGCCGGGCTGACCCTGGCCACTGTGGCCGGCTCCCCGTACCCCCTCGGAGCTCTGCTGGTGGCGGCAGTGGTCACCGCGAACGTGGCGCTGGGCGGCATGCGCGCGATCACCTTCGTGCAGGCGTTCCAGTACTGGCTCAAGCTGACCGCTCTCGCCGTACCGGTGATCTTCCTGGCCCTGCAGTGGCAGGCCGACGGCCGCCCGGCGGTGACCCCGCCCGACGGGCCGACGTTCCGGGCCGCGACCACCGTCGTGGTCGAGCACCGCGCGACCCTCACCCTGCCCGACGGTGACGTCCGGGAGGTACGCCCCGGCGACGAGCTGACCTTCGCCGCCGGTGATCCGGTGCCGGACGTCTCCGGGGTGGCCACCGATGCCAGCGACTGGTTGCTGCCCAGCGCCGCCGGTGACGACGACCGGGGCCTGTTCGCCACGTACTCGCTGATCCTGGCCACCTTCCTGGGCACCATGGGCCTGCCGCACGTGCTGGTGCGCTTCTACACCAATCCGGACGGCGCGGCGGCCCGTCGGACCACACTGGTCGTGCTGGCGCTGGTCGGCGCGTTCTACCTGCTGCCCACCCTGTACGGGGTCCTCGGCCGGATCTACACCCCGCAACTGCTGCTCAGCGGCCAGACCGACGCGGTGGTGGTGCTGCTACCCGAGGCGGCCCTGGGTGACGGCCTGGCCGGGCGGCTACTCGCCGCGCTGGTCGCCGCGGGCGCCTTCGCGGCGTTCCTCTCCACCTCGTCCGGCCTGCTGACCAGCGTCGCCGGGGTGATCTCGACGGACGTGCTCGGTCGGGGATCGGTACGCGGGTTCCGGCTGGCCACCGTCATCGCCGGTGGCGTGCCAGCGGTGCTGGCGCTGCACGTCTCCGGGCTGGACGTCTCGCAGGTCGTCGGGCTGGCCTTCGCGGTCGCCGCTTCGAGCTTCTGCCCGCTGCTGGTGCTCGGCATCTGGTGGCGCGGGCTGACCGACGTGGGCGCCACCGCCGGCGTGGTGGCCGGCGGCGGCGCGGCGATCGGCGCGGTGCTGGTCACAGTGCTCGGGCCACCGCTGTCCGGCTGGCCGGCCACGCTCATCGCGCAGCCGGCCGCCTGGACGGTGCCACTGGCCTTCACGGTGATGGTCGCCGTGTCGATGGCGACCCGCCGGCGGGCCCCGGCCGACGTCGCCGCCACCATGCTCCGCCTACACACCCCGGAAGCCCTCCGCATGCAGTGATCACCGCTGCGACATGCCCTCAGCAGGTGTCAGTGCCGGCGCAGAGCCGCTGCGCCACCGGGCGGGCGTACCGCAGCGCCTCCTTCGGGGTGGTGTCCATGTCCAACGCCACCTGTGCCACCAGGTCACCCTGCCGTACGACGAGCCAGCGGCTCCGCACGCCCTCGATGTCCGAGCCCACCAGCAGAGACTCGTCACCGGCCCCCAGCCCATCGGCCAGGACCGACATCGAACTGGTCGCCCCCCTGGGTTTGCAGTCGGTGAAAAGTGCCCGGACCGCGTCCATCTCACGGGCGGCATCGCGAATCGAGAAACGGACGACGCGTTGGATCATCCTGTCGGTCGGCGAGTCGAACGACACGGTTCGCTGGGCGAGCCTGCGGCTGGACGTCCCGGACGGCGCTTCGCGACAGTAGATCGACACCGACTCCAGGCTCCAGTCGCCGTCAATGTCGTCCTCTGCCATCGTGAAGCCGACGGGCAGATCCGAGAGCCGCAGCATGGCTGCGGCCGGGATCGCCGGGTTGGTGGAACCGGCTGACGGCCGACCACTGGTACGTGACGGGCTCGATGGCGGTGTGGCGGGAGTTGTGCTGGTCGTCGACGGCCGAGGAGCGGCGGAGGTGGGCGACGGCGTGGGTGTCGGGGTGGGTGATCCGGTCGCCGGCAGCACCGGCGTCGGCGCGCCCTCCCGGCCGCTGGCCAGCGCCACCGCCCCGGCGGCCACCAGGGCCACTGCCACCACTGCGGCGAGCGCCGCAGCGATCCTCGTCTGGCGGGCTCGTCGCAGACCGCGCTCCCGCACCTGTGTGGTCGGGGCCCAGCTCAGGTGCTCGGTGTCCCGAAACAGGTCGACGAAGGGCTGATCAGGCATTGCTGACCTCCTCGGGGAGGGTGGTGCCGAGCAGAGGTGCGAGAGCCTTGCGCCCTCGGGCGAGCCGGGCCTTGACCGTGCCGACCGGAACAGCGGTCCGCGTCGCGATGTCAGCTACCGAGAGATCCGCGAGGTGGTGCAGGACGATCGCCTCGCGTTGGTCGGTCGGTAACTGACGTAACGCGGCGACCAGCGCGACGTTGTTCTCCGACGGTGGTTCGACCGCGGTCACCGGACCATTCCGCCGATGGGCGGTGATCCCGTTCCGGATCTTCCGCCAACGGTTCTGAAGGAGGCGGTGTCCCACGAGGTGCACCCACGCCTCCGGATCGTCGTACTCGCTGATGCGCCGCCAGCGCTGCCAGGCCCGCACGTACGCCTCCTGCGCGGCGTCCTGCGCCTCATGGAGGTCGCCGCCGAGCGCGTACAGCACTGTGACGACCCGGTGCCTGCTGGCTCGGTAGAACTCCTCGAAGCCGTCATCTCTGTCCAATGTCTCTCCCCGTTTCGCTCCTGCCCCTGTCACCCGCGAACACGGTGCCCGGTTGCACAGCTGGCCGCGCTGGATCGACCTGCTCCGCGATCTTGCACTTTCTGTCGCGACAGAGGACGCATATCCCCCATGTCGACAACAGAGACCGCAAGATCGGCGGGTCTGTTGCCCGGAACCTTCGTCCGCCTCGGGGATGATCGCGGGTCCGCCCGCCGCCGGACGGCGGAACTGGCGATCGACGGATAACGTCGGCGCATGACTGTTGAGCACCCCGCGCTCGCACTGCGTGGCCTGGCCAAGCGGTTCGACGGCACGATCGCGGTGGCCGGCGTCGACCTGGACGTCCCCGCCGGCTCCTTCTATGGCCTGCTCGGCCCGAACGGCGCCGGCAAGACGACCACCCTGTCGATGGCGGTCGGGCTGTTGCGACCGGACGCCGGCTCGGCCTGGGTGCTCGGGCACGACGTCTGGCAGGACCCGGTCACCGCCAAGCGGCTGCTCGGTGTGATGCCCGACGGTGTCCGGTTGTTCGACCGACTGACCGGCGCGGAGTTGCTGGCGTACAACGGGTTGTTGCGGGGGATGGATCCGGTGGTGGTCGACCAGCGGGCTGCCGAGCTGCTGGACGTGCTGGCGCTCGGCGACGCCGGTCGGACGCTGGTGGTGGACTACTCGGCGGGCATGAAGAAAAAGATCGGCCTGGCCTGCGCGCTGCTGCACGGCCCCCGGGTGCTGGTGTTGGACGAGCCGTTCGAGGCGGTCGACCCCGTCTCCGCAGCGCTGATCCGGGACATCCTCACCCGGTACGCGGCCGGCGGCGGCACCGTGGTCTTCTCCAGTCACGTCATGGAAGTCGTCGAGCGGCTCTGCTCGCACGTGGCGATCCTGGCCGGCGGCACCATCAAGCGGGTGGGCGCCATCGACGAGGTCCGCGGCGGTCGCTCGTTGGAGCAGGTCTTCGTCGAGGTGGTCGGCGGGCGCACCGCGACCGGCGAGGAGCTGTCGTGGCTCTCCCAGTGAGCGCGGACGCCACCCCTGCCGCGCCGGTACGCGCTGTCTCCGCCCGCCACTTCGTACGGCTCAAGCTGCGGGTGATGGGCAACAACTTTCGGGGCCAGGGCTGGCGGATCGCCCTGTTCGTCGGCGGCGCGTTGCTCGGGCTCTGGTTCGCCGCCAGCGGGTTCTTCCTCTTCGCCGCTCCGGGCCTGACCGGCAACGGCCGGTACGCGGTGCTGATCGCGGCGGCCGGCGGCGGGCTGCTGGTGCTGGGTTGGCTGTTTCTGCCGCTCGTCTTCTTCGGTGTGGACGAGACACTGGACCCGGCCCGGTTCGCGTTGCTGCCGCTGTCCCGGCGCACGTTGGTGACCGGCCTGTTCGTGGCGGCCCTGATCAGCGTGCCGGTGCTGGCGGTGCTCATCGCGTCGTTCGGGCTGGTGCTGACCGCCTGGTCGTTGGGTGGCTGGTCGGCGGGTCTGGTCGCCGTCGTAGGTGTGCTCGCCGGGTTGCTGCTCTGTGTGGCCGCCAGCCGGGCGGTGACCAGCGCCTTCGCCACCATGTTGCGGTCCCGACGGGTCCGCGACCTGGCGGCCGTGCTGCTGGCGGTGACGGCCGCGCTGCTCGGCCCGTTGCAGATCTTCGGCCTCGCCGCGCTGCGTGAGGCGGACTGGACCCGCTTGACCGGCGTGGCAACCGTGATCGGCTGGACGCCGTTGGGTGCTCCGTGGACCCTCGGCATCGACGTGGCCCAGGGGCGGGTGTGGGCGGCGCCGGTCAAGTTGCTGATCACCGTGGTGGCGCTCGGTGCCCTGCTGGCCTGGTGGTCCCGGTCGATCGAGTCGGCGATGGTGGGTGCGGCGAGCACCGGTAAGGTCCCGGTGCGGCGCGGGGTCACCGGCGGCGCGGTCGCCCAATTGTTCCCCCGGGTCGCCACCTGGGCCGGCCGGGACCGGTTCGGTGCCCTGGTCGCCCGGGAGGCCCGTTACTGGTGGCGGGACGCGCGCCGCCGAGCCAACCTGATCACGATCGCGGTGGTCGGCATCTTCGTACCGGTGATGATCAATCTGGGTGGCGCCGGGTTCGCGGCTGGGGAGGGAATGGCGCAGGACGCCAGTGACAGCTCCCCGGTCCTGGTCACCATCTCCATGCTCTTCGTGGGTGTGCTCGCCTCCGTCACCCTGGCCAACCAGTTCGGCTTCGACGGCAGCGCGTACGCGGCGAACGTGGTGGCCGGGGTGCCCGGCCGGGTCGAGTTGCGGGCCCGCATGACGGCTTTCTCGCTGTACGTGCTGCCGATGTTGGGCGTCGTCGCCGTGGTGTTGTCGTTACTGCTCAGCCGACCGGAGTGGATCGGGCTGACCATCGGCGGCCTGGTCGCCACCTACGGCGCCGGGTTGGCCGTAAACAGCCTGATCTCGGTGCTCGGGGCGTACTCACTGCCGGAGACGAGCAACCCGTTCGCCATGAACAGCGGTGCGGGCCTGGCGAAGGGGCTGCTCACCCTGCTGGCAATGCTCGCCTCGGTGGTCGCCGCGGTGCCGATGGTGGTGGCCGCCGCGCTGCTCGGTGACGCGTGGCTCTGGCTGGCCCTGCCGGTCGGGGCCGCGTACGGGCTGGGCGCGGCGCTGCTGGGCGCGTACCTGGCCGGCGACGTGCTGGACCGACGTCAGCCCGAACTGCTGGCCACTGTCACGCCGCGCCGTTAACCGGCCCGTCGGCTGGCCGCCTGGACGGCATCGGCAAGAAAGCCGCGCCAGGCGGCCGGAGCGAAGGTGAGGGTCGGGCCGGAGCGGTCCTTGCTGTCCCGGACCAGGACGACACCTGGCACGTTGTCCGCCACCTCGACGCAGGCACCGCCCGTGTCGCCGGACCTGGTCGACGTCCGCCAGCGGGGTTGAGGAACGGTCATGGCGTCACCTTCACGTGTTCACGAGCAACGTCCTCGACATAGGTGACCCGTTCACCGTCGGGCAGTTCAGCGAGCAGAAAGCCGCCCGTCAACCCGACGTGGGCTCCGGCGTCGAGCGGCACGACGCGCAGTCTGACGCTCGGCATAACGGCGAGTTCCATCAGCCGACCAAGCTGAGCGTCCAGTACCGCCGGCCCACCGATCGGGCGGCGTAGGGCCGTCTCGTCCAGGACGAAGACGCATTGCGGCGACTCTGCCCGCTGCCACAACTTCCGGGGCAGGAACGGGGCACGGTGGTCGTACCGGAAAAGGAAGGTTGCCGCAGCGACGGCCGTGCCGGGCGCGAACGGATCGGAGCGGTCGGCTGGCCCGCCGAATCGACCACCCGCGTGGGCGAACCGGCCGACGGTGGCTTCGCCGCGACCCGGCCGGGCCGGTTGGCTGACCCCGGCGCAGACCTGGCGCGCGAACGGTGGCCGCTGGTGAAGCCCGCAGCCCGGCCAGCGGATCGGACCTCAGACCACGCAAGCCACCGGACGGCGCATCGCACCAGGGATCGGTGTGTCACCGCGAGCGTGATGCCTCAGGGGCATCAATATGACTCAGAGGCATCACGGTCATTCGGGAATCGCCTTCCGCCGAGCGGATCGCGCCGCAGCCGGGCGACTCCACCGCCCGGGCCGGCCGGAGAGCCAAGGTGAGCCGGCCACACCTGCCGATGCGGCCGCTGTGGCGGTGTCGGGGCTGCGGCGCGCTCTGGCCGTGGCAGCCGGCGCGGCTGGCACTGCTCGCCGAGTACCGAAACGACCGGGTGGGGCTGCTGGTCTACCTGGGCGCCCTGATGGCGGAGGCCGGCGCGCAGCTCACTCGGCTCGGCGGACGACCCGCCGACCTGCACGAGCGCTTCCTTGGTTGGGCGAGGGTCCGGGGCGGCACAATGTTTCACGTGAATCATGAGCCGGGTGCCGAGATCCACCACACCGATCCGTTCGCGGTTCCGACCGGGCAACGGTCGCCGGTACGCCGGCTGCGTGGTCGCCTCGCCGCACCGGTGACCCTCTGGACGGCGCCCGGTCCTGCCGGGCTGACCGTCTCGTCCACCCTGGTGGCCGAGGGGGAGCCAGACCGGCTGCTCGGGCTGATCGACCCGGAGTCCGACCTCTGGGCGGCCGTCGAGGAGTCGGGTCGATTCGCTGTCACTCCGCTCGGCCCGCCGCACCGGCAACTCGCCGACCGGTTCGCCGGCCTCTTCCCCGCCCCGGGCGGGCTCTTCGCCACCGGCGCGTGGAACGAGACGCCGTACGGGCCGGTTCCGGCGGATGCCGCCGGCTGGGCCGGGTGCCGGCTGGACACCGCCCGGGAGTACGGCTGGGGCCTGCTGGTCGAGGCCACGATCGAGGCGGTCGACCTGGCCGAGGAGGCCACTCCGCTCCTGCACTACCGAGGTCGCTACCACGAGCTGCCGAGCTGAACGGACGCCTCGCCAGGGGCGACCGATCACCGCAGTGACCTGAGTCACTTGGCGCAGCCAGTCAACCGCTCGGCGCACTCGCCGACCGGCGTCGATCTCAGCCTTCCCTGGCGGGGAGTGCGCTCTTTACGGTGCGCGAAACTCCTCTGACGCCTGTGAAGGTGGTGATCCACAGATGTCCACGGACACACCCGCTCCGGCCGCTTCCCAGTCGGACAAGTACCTGGCCGTACAACGGTCGGACGAGTTCGCCGGGCTGCGGCGTGCGCTGCGCGGCTTCGTCTTCCCGATGACCGTCGCGTTCTTCCTGTGGTATGCGCTCTACGTCATTCTCTCCGCGTACGCCCGGGACTTCATGGGCACGAAGCTGTTCGGCAGCAACATCAACGTCGCACTGGTCTTCGGCCTGCTCCAGTTCGTCTCCACGTTCCTGATCGCCTGGCTCTACTCCCGGTACGCGGACCGGAAGATCGACCCCATCGCGGACCGGATCCGCGCCGAGATCGGGGAGGTGACCCGTGAAGACGGTTCACGCGGTTGAGACGTTCCTCGCGGCTGAGGCGGGCGATCACACCGCCCGGAACCTGACCATCACGCTCTTCCTGGTCTTCGTGGCGGTGACCCTGGGCATCACCATCTGGGCCAGCCGGCAGACCAAGACGGCGACTGACTTCTACGCTGGCGGCCGGTCCTTCTCCGGCTTCCAGAACGGCATGGCGATCGGCGGCGACTACATGTCGGCCGCCTCGTTCCTCGGCATCGCCGGCATCATCGCGCTGTACGGCTACGACGGCTTCCTCTACTCGATCGGCTTCCTGGTCGCCTGGCTGGTGGCCCTGCTGCTGGTCGCGGAGCTGCTGCGGAACTCGGGCCGGTACACGATGGCGGACGTGCTGGCCTTCCGGATGCGTCAGCGTCCGGTGCGTACGGCAGCGGCGGTCTCCACCATCACGGTGTCGATCTTCTACCTGCTCGCCCAGATGGTTGGCGCAGGCGCGCTGGTCGCGCTGCTGCTCGGCATCCGGCCGGGGACGACCTTCCTCGGCATGGACGCGGACACCGCCAAGGTGGCCACCATCATCATGGTCGGCACGCTGATGATCATCTACGTCACAGTGGGTGGCATGAAGGGCACCACCTACGTGCAGATCGTCAAGGCGTTCCTGCTCATGGGCGGCGCGCTGTTGATGACCATCCTGGTGCTGGCGAAGTTCAACTTCAACCTGTCGGAGCTGCTCGGCCAGGCGGCCGCCGCATCCGGCAAGGGCAGCGCGTTCCTCGAACCCGGGCTCCGGTACGGCGTCGAGGTCGCCGGCAACTCGACGCAGACGTTCTACAACAAGGTCGACCTGCTGTCCCTGGGCATCGCCCTGGTGCTCGGCACCGCCGGTCTGCCGCACATCCTGATCCGCTTCTACACGGTGCCGACCGCGAAGGCGGCCCGGAAGAGCGTGCTCTGGGCGATCGGCATCATCGGCACCTTCTACCTGCTCACCCTGGCCCTCGGCTTCGGTGCGGCGGCGCTGGTCGGCAGCCAGGCGATCACGGCACAGGACAAGGCGGGCAACACCGCCGCGCCGCAGCTGGCCGAAGCGCTCGGCATCGACTTCTTCGGCGGCGAACTGGGCGGGGCAGCTCTGCTGGCGATCATCGCGGCGGTCGCCTTCGCCACCATCCTCGCTGTGGTCGCCGGGTTGACGCTGGCCTCGTCGTCCAGCCTGGCGCACGACTTCTACGCGAACGTGTTGAAGAAGGGTGAGGCGTCGGAGCGGCAGGAGGTGCGGGTCGCCCGGATCTCCGCCCTGGGGATCGGCGCGGTGTCGATCGCCCTGTCGATCTACGCGCAGAACCTCAACGTGGCGTTCCTGGTGGCGCTGGCCTTCGCGGTCGCCGCCTCGGGCAACCTGCCGGCGATCCTCTACAGCCTCTTCTGGCGGCGGTTCAACACCTCCGGCGCGGTGTGGGCGATCTACGGCGGGCTGATCTCGGCCGTGCTGCTGGTGTTCTTCTCGCCGGTGGTCTCCGGTGCGGCGACGTCGATGTTCCCGGACCACGACTGGCAGTGGTTCCCGCTGTCCAACCCGGGCATCCTCTCCATTCCGTTCGGTTTCCTCTGCGGGTGGATCGGCACCGTCATCTCCAAGGAGCACGACGAGGACAAGTACGCGGAGCTGGAGGTGCGGGCCCTCACCGGCTCTGGCGCCCACTGATCGCGGCACCTGTTTAGGGGTTCCCTGTTGACGTACGACGTCAACAGGGGACCCCTTCCGCGAATTCGGCGGTCGGTAGGCTGAGCCGTATGAAGGTTGCTGAGCGCTTTGGTTCCGATCACCGCGTCCTCGTCACCGGCGGAGCTGGCTTCGTCCCGTCGCACCTGGTGGACGCCCTGATCGCCCGAGGCTGCACTGTGGTGGCGCTGGACAACTTCGTGACCGGCTCCAAGGAGAACGTCGCCCACCTGCTGGATCGGCCTACCTTCACCCTCGTCGAAGCGGACATCTCCGACGGCCTGCCGACCCACCACCCGGCGCTGGCCGAGCGGTTCGACGCGATCCTGCACATGGCCTCTCCGGCCAGCCCCACCGACTTCGCCCAGTTGCCTGTGGAGATCCTCCGGGTCGGCTCGGTTGGCACCCTGCACCTGCTGGAGCGCGCGGCCGCCGACGGCGCCCGGTTCCTGATGGCCTCGACCTCCGAGGCGTACGGAGACCCGAAGGAGCACCCGCAGCGGGAGACGTACTGGGGCAACGTCAACCCGATCGGGGTCCGCAGCGTCTACGACGAGGCCAAGCGCTTCTCCGAGGCCGCGACGATGGCGTACCACCGCTACCGCGGGCTCGACGCGGCGATCGTCCGGATCTTCAACACGTACGGCCCGCGGATGCGCCCGGACGACGGCCGCGCCATCCCCACCTTCATCTCCCAGGCGCTGCGCGGCGAGCCGATCACCGTGCACGGCACTGGCAACCAGACCCGGTCCATCTGCTTCGTCGAGGATCTGGTGCGCGGCATCCTGCTGCTGCTCGACTCGACCGAGACGGGCCCGGTCAACTGCGGCACCGAGCACGAGCTGACCATGCGGCAACTCGCCGAGTTGATCGTGTCGCTCTCCGACAGCACCTCGAAGGTGACCTATGTCACCCGCAGCTCGGATGACCCGGAGATGCGCCGACCGGATCTCACGCTCGCTCGTGAACTGCTCGGATACGAGCCGTCGGTAGCGCCCGAAGATGGCCTGCGACGCACGATCGAGTACTTCCGGTCGCGGCTAGGGTAACCAGATCTTCGCGTACCGCCTGCCGCTGAGTGTCGCCTGAAGGCGGCAGTGGCTCCCGCTACGTACCCTGAGTTACATGTCCGCGACCTCGTCAGCCGGCGTCCCGCATCCGTACCTGCACCGCAGCGCCGGGCGCGCGTCGGTGCCCGGCCCCGATCGGGGCGCCTCCGGGCGCGCCCGTCCGACCGAGGCGCGCTTCTACCCGTCGTACGACGAGGAGCAGCCTCGCTCCGGCGGCCCGGCGGGGCCCTCCGGGCCCGGCGGCCCGGGTGGCACCGGCGGGTCGGGGCGGCGCGGCCCGCGACCGCGCTGGGGACGGATCGCCCTGGTGGCCGGGGCCGCGGTGCTGGTGCTGGCGTTGCTCGGCAGCGTCGGCGCCTGGTTGTACGCCCGCAACCTCAACAGTGACCTGGCTCGCACCGACCCCTTCGCGGAGATCACCGGTGGTCGGCCCGCCAAGACCGTCGATGGCGCGCTGAACATCCTGCTGGTCGGCAGCGACTCACGGGACCCGGACGCGCCGGTCGACAGCAAGAGTCAGTGGCGCGCCGACACGATCATCGTCATGCACATTCCGGCCGACCACCAGGAGGCCTACCTGGTCTCCATCCCCCGGGACCTGTACGTGCCGATCCCGAAAAGCGCCGGCGCGGACTGCGGCTCCGGCTCGCGCGCGAAGATCAACGCAGCGTTCGCGTTCGGTGGGCTGCCGCTGGCGGTACGCACCGTGGAGTGCTTCACCGACGTTCGGATCGACCACGTGATGGCGATCGACTTCGGCGGTTTCAAGGAGGTAACCGACGCTCTCGGCGGGGTGGACCTGAAGGTGGAGCGCACCATCACCTCGATCCACAAGCCGTACCGGACCTTCACCAAGGGCACCAACCACATGGACGGTGCGGAGGCACTGGACTGGATCCGGCAGCGGAAGCAGTTCCCGGACGGGGACTTCGCCCGGATGCGGCACCAGCAGGAGTTCCTTCGGGCGCTGATGGACAAGGCGGCCAGCACCGGCACGCTGGCGAACCCGAAGAAGCTAAACGATTTCCTCAAGTCGGTGACCGCAGCCGTAACCGTCGACCAGACTTTCTCGGTTACAGACATGGCGCTGCAGTTCCGTAACCTGCGCGGCCAGAACCTCACCTTCGTGACCAGCCCGAACTCCGGCAGCGACACGATCAACGGTGAGTCGGTGGTGGTGTCGGACCGGGAGAAGGCGCTCGCGATGTACCAGGCCATGTCCGCGGACACGATGGCCGACTGGGTCAAGGCGAACCCGCCGAAGAGCAACGACGGCGGCTGACCGCGGCCCGGCTGGCACCAGCCGTTCGGGTCATCGAGCAACGACGATCGACTGAGTCTGGAAAAATCGACGTCCGGATTGACCCGGGATGAACTCGCCAAGTCGATTTGATGTACGTACAGTGGTGCCGCCCCCTCCTGATCACGAGCTGGAGCACGCATGCCGGTTCAGGCCAGTCGTCGCCCTTCTACCTCCGGGTCCGCCGCCCCCAGCGGTCGAGTCGCTGCGGCCATACCCGCGCAGGCACGCCCCTCGGGGGGCGGGCCAGGCTCGCGTCCGCCCGGCAACGGCGGTGGCGGCGGTGGCGGCGACCGCCCGGGTGGCGGTGGTTCGAAGAAGCGGACCAAGCGCAAGGATCCGCTCTGGGCCAGGCTGACAGTTGTCTTCGGTGCCGTGCTGATGCTGAGCAGCGGGGTGGCCATCGTCGGCAGCAAGGCGTTGATCGGGCAGGCGACCGGCGGCATCGCGAAGGGCAACCTGCTGGGTGATGCCGGCAAGTCCGACGCCGAGGGCGGTGCGAGCCTGGACGGCCCGATCGACATGCTGCTGCTCGGCGTGGACGCGCGGGAGCGCTGGGCCGCCGACGACGTCCGCTCGGACAGCATCATCATCCTGCACATTCCGGCCACGCACGACCAGGCGTACCTGATCTCGATCCCCCGGGACACCGAGGCGCAGATCCCCGCGTTCAAGAAGAACGGCTACGGCGGCGGCTCGGGAAAGATCAACGCCGCGTTCCAGGCCGGTGCCGCCAACGGCGGCGGCTGGGAGGGTGGCGCCCAGCTGATGGCCCAGACGATCAAGCGGCTCACCGGGATCAGCTTCGACGGCGCGGCGATCATCAACTTCGGCGGCTTCAAGAACGTCATCGACACCCTGGGCACTGTGCGGATCTGTGTCAGCCAGGAGGTCAAGTCGCTGCACATGTCGTACGTCGACGGCAAGCCGATGTGGAACGCCGACGCCAAGAAGACCGGCAAGCAGCGGACCCCTGTGGTGCACAAGAAGGGCTGCCAGGAGATGGAGGGTTGGGCCGCGCTCGACTACTCCCGGCAGCGCAAGTCCCTCAAGAACGGCGACTACGACCGGCAGGCCAACCAGCAGCAGCTGATCAAGGCGATGGCGAAGAAGGCCACCGAGGGCGGGATGTTGTCCAACCCGGCCAAGATGAACAACCTGATCAAGGCGGCGGGCAAGGCGTTCGTGCTGGACACGGGCGGCGTGCCGATCGAGGACTTCATCTTCACCATGCGCGGGGTCACCGGCAACGAGCTGACCATGCTCAAGACCAACAACGGCACCTTCCACGCCAACAACAACAACACCGAGGGCTTGAGCGAAGAGACGATGGCGATGTTCCAGGCGGTCAAGCAGGACAAACTCGCCGAGTTCGTCTTCACCCACCCTGAGGTGATCTCCACCCGCAAGTGAGGCCGGGAGTCGCGGAAAGCCAGCGACCGTCCCCTCACCGCCCGTAGCCTGACGTGAGCAGGTTTCACGTATCGGCTGCGGGGAGGCGGACACGTCCAGGTGGGGACGGAACGCAGCGGACCGGGCCGGAGCGGCCGCGTCCGCCCGGTCGCCCAGCGCCCGTTGGCCGCGGATCCTGCTCGGCATCGGCCTGGCACTCGTCCTGCTGGCGGGGCTCGCCGTGGCCGGGCTCAAGACGCTCAGCCACCGCTACGACCGCACGGTGACCAAGGAGCAACTGCTCGACGCCGACGCCCGCACCGAGCGCACCGACCTGGACGGGCCGCTCAACTACCTCCTGGTCGGCTCCGACCGGCGCCCGGGCGACAGCGGCCCCGACCAACGCTCGGACACCATCCTCATCGTGCACGTCCCCGCCGGGCAGCGGGAGGCGTACCTGGTCTCCATCCCGCGTGACCTGCTGGTCGCCATCCCGCCCGCGAACGGCTTCGGCGGCGGTCAAGACAAGATCAATGCCGCGTACGAGCACGGCGGCGGCGGGCAGGGCGGCGCCCAACTGCTCTCCGCCACCCTGCACCGGCTCACCGGAATCCGGTTCGATGGCGCCGCGCTGATCGACTTCTCCGGCTTCCGGAAGGTCATCGACCTGCTCGGCGGAGTGGAGATGTGCGTGGACACCGAGGTCCGCTCGATCCACACCAAGCGGGTCTTCCCCACCGGCTGCCACCAGATGGACGGCGCGCAGGCGCTGGACTACGTCCGACAGCGCTACGACCTGCCCGGCGGTGACTACGACCGCCAGCACCACCAGCAGCAGCTGCTCAGGGCAATGTTGGACAGCGCCGGCAAGGCGGACCTGCGGAGCAACCCCGTCAAACTGGACCAGGTGCTCCGGGCGGTCGGCGGCTCGTTGACCGTCGACACCAACGGCGTGCCCCTGGAGGACCTGCTCCTCGCGCTGCGCGCGCTGCCGCCCGACGGGATGCGCGGCATCCAGGTGCCCTCCTCGCCGCAGACCATCGACGAGGTCTCGTACGTGGTGCTGGACAACGGCGGAAACGGACTCTTCGAGGCACTCCGCGGCACCCGGGTGCCGGCCTGGGCGCAGGCCAACCCCCGCTGGGTGACCCGGTTGTGACGCTGCCGACGGCCCGGTCGGTGCCGAACCGGGCCACGAGGATCTAGTGTTGCTTCCTGTGTTCGGACCCCAGGTTCCCACAGTGCCCGTGACCGAGATCGCCGACGAGACCTACCTGCTGGATGTGCGGGAGGACGACGAGTGGGCGGCCGGCCACGCGCCCACCGCTCACCACCTGCCGATGATGGAGCTTCCGGCCCGGCTGGCCGAGGTGCCCACCGACCGGGAGGTGGCTGTCGTCTGCCGTTCCGGCGGGCGTTCCGCCCAGGTCGTCGCCTACCTGATCAACAACGGCTGGGAGCAGGTGCGCAACGCCGACGGCGGGATGCGTCAGTGGGCTGCGGTCGGCCGACCGGTGGTCGACGCGAACGGGCAGCCCGGCCAGGTCATCTGAGGCCGGCGCAATGGGCGGGCCACTGGTCTTCGCGCACCGCGGCGCCTCGTTCGACCTACCCGAGCACACCCTCGCCGCGTACCTGCGCGCCCTCGACGAGGGCGCCGACGGTCTGGAGTGCGACGTCCGGCTGACCCGGGACGGGCACCTGGTCTGCGTGCACGACCGTCGACTCGACCGCACCAGCAACGGTCGCGGTCTGGTCAGCGCGCGTACGCTCGCCGAACTGGACGCCCTGGACTTCGGCTCGTGGCACCCGGGCAGCGCCCCGGACGGCGACCTGCCACCGGATGAGTCACACACCCGGCTGCTGACCCTGGCCCGCCTCCTGGACGCGGTGCTCGCCGCCGGGCGGCCGGTCCGACTGCTGGTGGAGACGAAGCACCCGTCCCGCTACGGCTCGAACGTGGAACGGCGGCTGGTCAGCCTGCTGCGCCGGTACGGGCTGGCCGACCCCGCGCCGGACGACAGGGTGCAGGTCACCGTCATGTCGTTCTCCCCGCTGGCGGTCCGTCGGGTGCGCGAGCTGGCCCCGACGCTGCCCACAGTGCTGTTGCTGGAGGTGCTGCCGCGCTGGCTGCGGTTGGGTCGGCTGCCGTTCGGCACCCGGATCGCCGGGCCGGGCATCGGCCTGGTCCGGGCCCGCCCGCAGTTGCTGCCCGCACTGCGCGCGGCCGGCAACCAGGTGTACGTCTGGACTGTCAACGAGCCGACCGACCTGGAGCTGGTGCTGGCCGCCGGGGTGGACGGGATCATCACCGACCGGCCCGCGTACGCCCTCGCCCGGCTGGACCGCTGACCCATCGACCGGGCGGGGGTGCCCAAAACCGGGTCGGCGGGGCAGACTCGGCACATGCCGGAGCGTATCGATTTCCCCGCTCTCCTCGCCGGCCACACCGTCGTGATCGAGATGATCAATTCTGGGGACGCGGGCCTGCCGGTCCTCACCCAACTGCTCCGGGTGGCCCAGCCGGCGCTCGGCGCGACCGGGATGGCGTTCGTCGAGTTCGGTCCTACCGGCGGTCGCGTCATCGCCGCGACCGGCGCGGCGGAGTGGGCCCTCGGCCGACCGCTGGCTGTCGACGACCCGGACACCGTCTGCCTGCTCTCCGGACCACGGGTACGCCAGGCGCGGGTGAGTGACCTCAACGGCAAGCTGGCCGGCGAACTGGCCGGCAGCGGCCTGCGCCGGATGGTCGTCTCCCGGGCCGAGATCGGCGGGCACACAGTCGGCAGCCTGCACGCGCTCTATCCGGGCGACGACGAGCCGGGCGCCGAGCAGCAGGGGGTGATCGCCTATCTCGCCTCCTGCGTCGGGCACATGTACGGCGACCAGAGTGGCCTGCCGGTGCACGGCGACGGCCCGGTGGTGGCGGCCCTCGCCGACGGGCTGGCCGTCGTCGACCGGGACGGGCACGTCCGGCTCTGGAACCCGGCCGCCGCCCAGGTCACCGGCCGGACGGTCGAGCAGGCGCTGAGCCGCCCACTGCCGTTCCCGTTGCCGCCCTCCGGGCAGGTTCGGGACCATCGGATGCCGGACGGCCGCTGGCTGCGAATCACCTCCGGCGACCTGCCCGGCCCGGGAACGTTACGGGTGGTCACCTTCCGCGACATCACCGACCAGCAGCGCCGCGACCACGACCGCGAGCTGTTCGTCGCGGTGACCAGCCACGAGCTGCGTACGCCGGTCACCGTCATCAAGGGGTACGCGGACACCCTCACCGACCACTGGGAGTCGCTGACCGACGTCGACCGACGGCAGGCGGCCCGGGTGATCGGGCAACGTGCCAACGAGCTGGCCCGGCTGGTCGACCGTCTGCTCAGCTCGGCGGCCGAGGTGGGGCCGGGCGACGACCCTCCCACCCCGTTCGACCTCGGCGAGGCGCTGCGCTCCGCCGTCGTCGACCTGCCGGCGGAGCTGCGCCGCCGGCTGGTGCTCCGCCTCCCGAGCGATCTGCCCAAGGCGCTCGGTCATCGGCCCAGCCTGGCCACCGTGCTGACCGAGTTGACGACCAACGCCGGCAAGTACTCGGCACCTGGTTCTCCCATCGAGATCACCGCCTCGGGCGACGGTCACCTGGTGGCATTCCGAGTCAGCGACCAGGGCATCGGCATCCGACCCGAGCACGTGGAACGGGCGTTCGACCGGTTCTGGCAGGGCGAGTCCGGCGACCGTCGCGGCTACCCGGGGGCCGGGCTCGGCCTCTATCTCGTCCGCCGGATCGTTGAACAGCAGAATGGATGGGTATCCCTACGTCCGAGGACCGGCGGCGGTACGGTCGCAGAGGTGCGGCTACCACGCGGTTGACCAGGGGTGGCGCGACGTGGAGGCGACGGTGGCAGCGGCAACGAGGGATCGAGCCTGGTGCGTGGTGGTACCCCACCACCCGGGCGGAGCACGGCTGGCCCGACACCGCCTCGCCGCCGAGCTGACGGATGTCGTACCCCCGACGCTCCTCGCGGACCTGATCGCGGTGCTCGCGGAGCTGGTGGGCAACGCGGTGCGACACGCCAGACCGCTGCCCGGCGGCGTGATCCGGGTTGCCTGGCAGTTACGGCCCTCGGCCGAGGGCGCGCTGATCCAGCTTCGGGTCACCGACGGCGGCAGCGCGAGCACCGGGCCACGGCTCCGAACGGCAAGCCCGGACGCGGCGGACGGGCGCGGGCTGCACATCGTGGCCGGTCTGGCCACCCGTTGGGGCGTCGAGCAGGACGGCATGGGCCAGCGCGTCTGGGCGGAGTTCGACCCGACGCCGACATCTCGACCCGACCTGGTGTCGGCGAGCTGAGGACGGCTCGGGCGGGTCCCGGTCACGGCGAGCCGCTCGGGGCTCTAGGCTGTGACGCCGTGAGTAAGCGTCGAAAGAGCCAGCGCGCCGCCGCCGACACCACCCCCCGTCGCGACAAGGTGCGAGACGTCTTCGTGCCGCGTCCGTTCGACGGGCTGGTCGACGAGTCCGAGTGGATCGCGCTGCGCGAGTTGGTGCCCGCCGCCTCCGCCCCGCTGCGCCTGGCGCCCGCCCTGGTCGAGGAATTCGGCGACCGGGCGGCGACGCTCGCCACGGTGCTGCCCATGGCCGCCCCGGCGATCACCAAGCCGGACGGCCGGGTGCTCATCGGTCTCCAGCGCCACCAGCAGTCCGGTGACGTGTCACGGGACCTGGCCGACGCGCTGCTCAGCGCGCTGCGTGCCGAGCCGGGTGGCCAGGTGACAGTGCCGCCACTGCCCGGCCCCGGGCCCCGGCTGCAGGACATCCTCGTGGACGGTCCGCTGGACATCACCATGCACGACGGTTTCGACTTCTGGCTCGACCCCGGAGCCGCCGACGATCCGACCGTCCAGGCGTCGCTGGAGCGGGCCAACGCGGCCATCTACCCGACGGTCCGGCTGACCTCGGCGAAGGCCGCCTACTGGTGTCAGGTCCCGGAGAAGGCCCACGTGCGCTGGGTGCTGCCGGACGACGAGGACGCCGCCCTGGACGCGCTGGCCCGACTCGGCGCGGCCGGCACGCTGACGCTCGGCGAGCAGACCAAGTTCGCCGGCATGTTCCGCGCGCACGGTCGACTCGTGCCGGTCTGGGACCTGCCGGAGGAGACCCCGGCCGCCGAGTGGGAGGAGCCGGTGGCGCAGTTCGCCAAGCGGTACGCCGAGGCGCTCACCGTCACCGACCCACTCGACGCCGCCGGCCGCCGTGCCCGTCAGGGGCTGCTCGGCCGCCAGCTCACCCTGCGCTGAGCGGGCACCATCGCTCCGCACCCGCCGTGCGGCGGGTGCGGTCGTCCCGCTCAGCCGGGCGGTGGGTTTGATCGTCGCGAGCTCAGCCGGCGACGGGTAGCGGGTCGCGGGTGATCGGGCAGGACATGCAGCGCGGTCCGCCCCGACCGGAGCCCAACTCGGAGCCGGCGATCGGGATCACCTCGATGCCGGCCCGCTCCAGTTGGGCGTTGGTCTCCGTGTTGCGCTCGTAGCCGACGCAGAGCCGGGGGGCCAGCGCGAGGGTGTTGTTGCCGTCATCCCACTGCTCACGTTCCGCGGTGACCGGATCCAGCCCGGTGTCGATGACCCGGAGCAGGTCGAGGTCCATCGCGTCGGCGGCGGCCCGCAGGAACGGCGCCGGCCCGTCCACCCGCGGGTCCTCGCCGTCCCCGCCGGCGATCACCGTGTACGCCGACAGCGTGCTCGCGATGTTGGGGTACATCAGGACGGCGTCCACGTCGACCATCGTGCACACCGTGTCCAGGTGCATGGTGGCGCGCTTCTGGGCGATCGGCACCACAAGGATGGTGTGGGCCAGGCCGGCGGCGAAGACCTGCCGACCGAGGCGTTCCGCGCCGGCCGGGGTCGTCCGCTCGCCCACCCCGACCGCCAGCACCCCGGGCGCGAGCAGCAGCACGTCCCCGCCCTCCAGGTGCTCGAGGCTGGGACGGTAGACGAATTCGGTGCCGGCGAACCTGGGGTGGTGGCGGTAGATGGCGTCGGTCAGGGTGGTCTCGCGACGGCGGGCCGGCATGGCCAGGCTGGTGACACCGACCCGGTCGCCGATCCACAGCGACGAGTCGCGGGTGAAGAGCAGGTTGGGCAAGGGGTCGATGACGAAGTCGTGTCGGTCCATCAGTGTGTAGACCAGTCCACCCGGCCGCTCGGAGCTGATCCGCAACTCCTCGTGGGCCAGCCCGGCGGTGAGCACGTCGGCCAGCGCTGCCGGGTCCAGGTAGGAGAGGTGGTCGGCGACGCGGGCGCGTAGCGTGTCGCCGAGCCGCCGGGAACGCAGCACCTGCTCGGTGAGTTCGGCCCGGGCGTCCGCGACGGCCAGCGTCTCGGCCAGCAGGGTGGCCAGGTAGAGCACCTCGACGCCGCGCTCGCGCAGGGCGGCGGCGAACGCGTCGTGCTCCTCCTGGGCGCGCCCCACCCAGGGGATCGCGTCGAACAGGAGCGAGTCGTTGTTGCGGGGGGTGAGCCGGGCCAGTTCGGGGCCGGGCCGGTGCAGCAGTACGGTGCCGAGCCGCCCGACTTCACTGTCGACGTAGTGGGTCACTCCCGCAGCGTAGGGCAGGGTTTAGCGGCATCCGAGAAAAGAACTGTGGATGAATATGGCATTCATCCACAGTCACTCCGGCGCTCCGGCTTGCAGAACACCGGTAGTGGCAACGTAGGGTAGTGAGGACATAACTTCGAGGGACCTTTTGCCGGAGGTCGCGATGACTGTCTTTCCCGCACGACGAGCCGTACCGTCCGCTCGGGCACTGCCGCCCGTCGCGGTGCCACACCCCCGCGTCGAGGCGCCGGGGGTTCTCGAACCGGTCCGTCCGACACCGCTCGAATGGGCCCGCCGCCGTCGGGCCGAGCGGGGTGCACGCCGCCTGGAGGCGGCCGGGGCACGGGCGTTGGGCCAACTCGACCACCTCGGGCCTGCCTGGCACGTGATCGAGTGGCCGCGCACCGACGTGACAGACGTCCTCGACCGCGGTCAGGACGAGCGAGCCGGGTTCCTCGCCATCGGGCCGAGTGGTCTGTTTGCCGTGACCATCGCCGACCACGGCCGGGCCCGGGTGCTCGTCGCCGGAGACGTGGTGCAGATCAACGGCAAGCGACCTCCGTACGTGGCCGAGTCCCGCCGGGACGCCAAGCGGGCCAGCAAGGCGCTCTCCGAGGCGGTGGGGCTGCCCGTTCCGGTGACGCCGGTGCTGACCTTCGTCGGCTCGGGCGTGATCAGCGTCTACGGCCTCCCGAAGGACTGCCTGATGGCCACCCACCGGGAACTGGACCGGCTGCTCGTGGCCGGCGGCAGCCGGATCAGCCCCGCCACCGCCGAGAAGCTTTCCCGGGTCGCACAGCACCCGGGCACCTGGCTGAACGGCACGTACCGTCCAACCGCCGACTACCGGTGGTACGACGAGGGCCGAACGGCCGCTGACAAGCCGGCCCACCGCCGGTAACGTCACCGGCGACGCCACGCGGCTCCGGTCCCCCCGTTCACCTCACCGGTCTCCGCGCCGTCACCGGTCGCCTCGGTTCACGCTGCGCGCCCCGGTGACCCGGTGCGCTCGGTGATTCCGTCGGCGACCCGCTAGCGTGGACAGTCGATCGGTGCACATAGGAGGCGCGGTGGCCCACGTCGAACTTTCGCTCTCGGAAGCGTTCGTGCCGGCGGCGCGGGCCTCGACAGAGCCGGAGTCCGACAACGTCGGCCAATGGTCGTCGACAGTCTCCCGGGCCGACGAGCCGTGCCTGCTGATCGACGCCGACACCCGGGTGGTGGCGATCTCCACGGCCGGTTGCGAGCTGCTCTGTCTCGGTGAGCCGGCCGGGCTGATCGGGCGACCGTTGCTCGATGGCGGGCTGCGCCTGCTCGACTTCACCGCCAACCGGGGCGAGCTGACCGAAGCCGAGATCGACAAGATTCCGCCCCTGCTGGCGCTCTCCTCCGGCCGACTCGCCCGTGGGCTACTCAGGGTGCAGGCCGCCTCGGCGAACAGCTCCGACGCGACAGTTGACGCGATCTCCACCCCGGTGCTCACCGACGGCACCGTCGCCGGCTCACTCACCTTCTTCTCCGAGGTCTGACCTGCGGCGCAGTGTGGCCTTCGCCGCACGCGGCGTTGCCCGGATGGGTCCGCACGAAGGCCGTAGGGTGCCCTCATGCTCGATATCGCTCTGCTGCCGGGGGAATACGCTGTGTGCCGGCTGGCCGCTGGCACCACAGTGCCGTACGCGCTGTCGAGCGGGCTGCGCGGCGCGGACGTGGTGACGGTGAGCTGGACCTCCGACGGGATCTCTGTGATCTGCCCGACCGAGCGGGCCCCGGCACAGGCCGTGGTGGAAACGACCTGGCGCTGCCTACGGGTCACCGCCCCCGTGGCGCTGGCCGGCACCGGCAGCCTGGCCGCGCTGGTCGACCCGCTCGCCGAGGCACGGGTCAACGCCGTCACGTTCTCCACGTTCGACACCGACTATCTGCTGGTGCCGACCGTCCGGCTGACCGAGGGCACGGCCGCGCTCCAGCGCGCCGGGCACCGCGTCACCGGCTGACCTTCTCCCGTTCGGCCGCTCACCCTACGATGGGCTCGGCCACCCCGGCCGCGACGAATTCTCCGATGTCCCGAGGATCGGCCCGTGCCGTTCACCCCACCCCCGCCCGCGTGCCCCTCGCCGCGGTCGACGATCCACCCCTCACCGGCGACCCCTGGCCGGGCAGCCGATCGCGTTCCGGCGCGGGGCCTCGCCCGAGTCCTGCCGATGGCGCTCGCCGTCGCGGTGCTGGCCGGCTGTGGCGCCCCACCCGGGCTGGGGGAGCCGACCAGCGTGCCCACACACACCGCAGCCCCGACACCGTCCGGCCCGAGCACCGCACCGTCCACCCCGCCGACCACAGCGCCGTCTCTCGGTACGGTCACGCCCACCCCGGACGCCGGGTTGGTCGCGACGGCCTGCCGCAACGGGCCGACCGGCCAGCGGGTGCTGCAACTGCTGCGCGGCAGGGCCGGAGTGCTGCCGGCGAACGTCCGGGTCCAGGTCCGCACCGGGCCGCTCTGCGCCGGCGACTGGCAGTTCACAGTGCTGACGGTGACCGGGCACGAGGAACTCCAGGTGGTCACCCGGGGCGAGCCCGGTTCCCCGGTGCTGGTCACCGCCGGCACTGACGTCTGCACCATCGAGGTACGCGCCACCAGCCCGGCCGGGATCCGCGCCCTCGCCTGCGACGCCGGCCCGGCCAACGGGCCGGGTGCGTAGGCTGATCGGCATGCCGGGAACACCACCGACACGTTTCGTCTTCCTCGGGCCGGAGGGCACCTTCGCCGAGCAGGCCCTGCGCTCCATACCCGCCGCCGAGCGCGGCACCCGTACGCCCGCTCGCAGCGTCGGAGAGGCGCTGGACAGCGTCCGCACCGGCGACGCCGACGCCGCGCTGGTGCCGCTGGAGAACTCGATCGGCGGCGCGGTGGGCGTCACGTTGGACGAGATGGCCGAGGGCGAGCCGCTGGTGATCACCCGGGAGGTGATCCTGTCGGTGGAGTTCGTGCTCGCCGCGCGGCCCGACACCCCGCTGACCGCGATCCGCACCGTGGCGGCCCATCCACAGGCGTCCACCCAGTGCCGGGGCTGGTTGCGCGACCACCTGCCAGACGCCGTGGTGGTCGACGTGCTCTCCAACGGAGCGGCGGCCGCGGGTGCCGGCACTGGCGAGTACGACGCGGCGATCTGCGCACCGATCGGAGCCTCTCGGCACCGACTCACCACACTCGCCGACAAGATCGCCGACCACCCCGACGCGGTGACCCGGTTCGCGCTGGTGTCCCGCCCCGGGCCGCCACCACCGCCGACCGGTGACGACCTCACCTCGCTCGCGGTCTACATCGCCCACGACCGGGTCGGCGCGCTGCTGTCCGTACTGATGGAGTTGGCCGTCCGTGGGGTCAACCTGACCCGGATCGAATCCCGGCCGACCGGCGAGGCGTTGGGCCGCTACGTCTTCTTCCTGGACTGCACCGGCCACGTGGCCGACGTACGCCTGGGCGAGGCGTTGCAGGGGCTCCGCAGGGTCTGTGCCGACGTCCGCTTCCTGGGCTCCTATCCCCGGCACCGGTGGGCCGAGGCGGGCGAACGCCCGGTGCCCGCGCCGGCGGGCCTCTCCGACGTCGACTACGCCGACGCGGCGGCCTGGCTGACCCGCCTGCGTACCGGCGAGTTGACCTGACCGGCGCGGAGCGCCCCCACGTGAAGGGGAGCGCCCGCGCCGCTGCGGTCGGAACGACAGACCGGGTGCGGCCAGCCGCTCCCGGTCAGCTCAGCAGACCGCCGAGCAGACCGCCCTCCTGCTGCTGCTGGCCACTGCCCATGACCGGCGGCTCCTCGGACGGCTGCACCACCACGAAGCCCTGACCGGCGAAGCTCATGGTGAACGACTCACCGGTGCGTCGGCCCAGCAAAGTGCCGAGGCCCATCTGCTCGGCCCGGTGGTAGCCGGTCTGGAGGTTGGCCGACCAGCAGACGGCGGCCTGCGGGTCGACGTACGTCGGGGCGTCCACGTTCAGCACCACCGGGGTGCCCTTGGTGGTGATGGCGATCCGCCCGTAGCCGCTGAACACACAGTTGAACAGGCCGGACGACGAGGCCATCCCGGCGCCGCCGACCATCCTGATGTCGTACTGGAGGGTCGAGTCGAAGGCGAGCACGCTGCTGCCGTTGATGGAGAGGGCGTCGCCCGGCTCCAGGTCGATGATGTGCACGTCCTTGGCCAACTCGGCGAGGAAGACGTCACCCTGCCCGGTGACCTTCATCAGCGGGACGCCCTCGCCGGTGAGCTTCTGCTTGAGGAACTTGCCAAGGCCGCCTGAACCCAACGCCTGGAACTGCACATTCCCCTGGTAGGCGACCATCGACCCGACCCGGGCCATCGCCTCGCCGTTGAGCTCGATCTTCAACATCTTGGAGTTCTGCAACCGCATGCCGGGCTGCGCGGACTCCTTCTCCAGATTCTCCGCGGAGAACAGCTCGCTGCGCATGAAAGGGCCTCCTGAATAGGGTCGCGTTCGCTGCACCGACGGTAGGCGACCTCGGCAAGCACCGGCCATCGGGCAGGCGGCGCGGCGCGGCGGATCGTGCGGCGGCGCGGGCGGGTCGAGCGCGGAGGCTCAGCCCCAGCCCAGCGCGTGCAGGCGCGCGTCGTCGATGCCGAAGTGGTGGGCGATCTCGTGCACCACTGTCACCGCCACCTCGTCGATGACGTCCTCGTCGTTGTCGCAGATCCGCAGGATCGGATGGCGGTAGATGAAGATCCGGTCGGGCAGCACGCCGGAGTAGTCCCAACCGCGCTCGGTGAGCGCATGCCCCTCGTAGAGGCCGAGCAGGTCGACCTCGCCCGGTGGCGGGTCGTCCTCGACCAGGATCACCACGTTGTTCATCAGGCCGAGTAGTTCTTCGGGCACCTCGTCGAGGGCTTCGCCGACCAACTCCTCGAAGCGCTCACGGCTCATCTCCACCGGCACCTCGCCCATTGTGCCCGACGCGGGGGCACGCGGCCCGGTCCTGCCGTACGGCCGTGGCCGTCATCCGCACATGCACGGAAGAAGCGACCACCCGGGACCGGGTGGAGGCTCCTTCCGTGGACGTACGGTGTGGGCCGGCTGGCTCAGGCAGCCAGGCGGGCGTTGAGGGTGATCTCGGCACCCGGCGAGAGCAGGCGGGAGATCGGGCAGTTGGCCTTGGCGGCCTCGGCGAGCTTCTGGAACTCCGCGTCGTCGATCCCCGGGACCTGGCCGACCGTCTCCAGGTCGATCCGGGTCACGGTCATGCCGGCGTCGGTCTTGTCCAGGTGCACCTTGGCGGTGGTCTCGACCGAGGTGGCCGTCGAGCCCGCGTCGGCAAGCGCCTTGGAGAACGCCATCGAGAAGCAGCCGGCGTGCGCGGCGGCGATCAGCTCCTCGGGGTTGGTGCCCTCACCCTCCTCGAAGCGCGACTTGAAGGAGTAGTTGCCGGACAGGCCGCCCTTACCGGTGCGGATGGTGCCCGCGCCCTCGGTGAGATTGCCCTGCCATTGTGCTGAAGCGGTACGGATAGGCATGGGGCAAACGCTAGCGGAAAGGCGACCGCCGAGCGACAGACCGGCGCGCTCGCCAGCCCTGCGATCCCTGTCACCACCAGCTTGCTGTGCCATGATGCGACCCAGGTCCGTGACCGGCGGAAGGGTGGCCGATGTCCGAGGAGCTTCCAATCCCGCGGCAGGGCGACCGATCCGAGGCCCCGGCGGTGATCGAGTGGGGTGCCGACGAGCCGGCCCCGCGACGCCGCTTCACGTGGTCCCTGGCCGACTTCGCGCAGGATCCTCGGCTGCCCCTCCTGCTCGCCGGTCTGGGCGCGGTGGCCGCGATCGCCTCGCTGGTCGGTGAGTGGCTGGTGATGAACCTGCCGAACGGCGGGCCCGAGGGAAACACGACGATCAAGGTGCCCGCCGGGGTGTCCGAGGTCGGTGGCTTCGGGGTCGGCTACCTGGTCGGGCTTCTCGCTCTCGTCTGCACCGTGGCGCTGACGTTGCGCGGCACTGCGGCCGTGCGGCCGAACGCCCGGCTGGCCGGTCTCACACTGGCCGGCGGCCTGCTGGCGCTGCTGGTGGCTGCCACGGCCAGCCTCGACAACCCCGGTCAGCGAAACTTCTTCTACTCGCCCCAGGACGGCTTCCAGGTCGAGTACGGCCGTGGGTTGGTGATGGCGTTCGTGGCCTGTGTGCTGTTCGCGGCCGCCTTGCGGTTGACTCCCGCCGCACCCCCCGGCGGGTTCGGGCCGCCGCACGACGACCACCCCGCCGACCCGCCGGCACCGCGGCCCTGGCGCCGCCGCCGAGACCCCGACCCGATCGAGGACGGCCTCCCCGCCCCAGCCGACCTGACGGTCACCCCCGCCGCCCCCTTCGCCCGCCCCGACCCCCAGCCCTAACCCACCCCACCCCCGCGCCGATCTTGCATTTTCTGTCCCGGCATAGGGCCCATAAGTACGCGAAACGGCAACCGAAAGTGCAAGATCGCGCGGTGAGGTGTGGGTGGTGCGCGCGGGACACCTCACCGGCGCTGAGGGTTGGCGTCCGATTCGCCTGGAAGCCATGGATGCGACCCGTTCCGCGAGGTACGGTTGCTGCCCGCCGTCACTCCGGGACTCGGTTTCCCTGACCCTGGCGGTGCGACGGCGGCGGGCGAAGGAGGAACGATGACCCGCCCGGGACTGCCCAAGTTGATCGCGACCGACCTCGACGGGACGCTGGTCCGCAGCGATAACACCGTCTCCACGTACACCCATGGGGTGCTCGACCGGGTGCGCGCCGCCGGAATTCCGGTGGTCGGCGCGACTGGACGCGGCCCTCGGTTGACCGAGTTGACCCGCAACGACATCCGGGCCGCCGACTTCCTGGTGATGGCCGGCGGCGGACGAGTGGTCGACCAGAGCGACCCGAGCGGCCCGGTGGTGCTCCGCGACGAGCGGCTGCCCGCCGAGGTGCTGGCCCGGCTCCTCGCCGACCTGGAGGCAGAGGTCGGCCCGCTGACCGTGATGGTCGAGGCGTCCGACGAGCACGACGCCCCGCTGTGGGGCGACTACCACGAGAGCTGGCCCTACCAGGACCGCTTCGAGGCGCGCACTCGCGACGAGTGCCTCGCCTGCGACGTGATCAAGGCGTTCGCCCGGACCGCCGACCACCACGTGGACGAGCTGCTGGCGGTGGCCCGCCGGATCGTCTCGCCGCAGGTCGCCACTCTCACCCAGGCCGGGCTCGGCTTCATCGAGATCTGCCCGCCGGGCGTTGACAAGGCGACCGGGCTGACAGTGGTGGCGCAGACCCTCGGGGTCGACCCGGCCGACGTGCTGGTCTTCGGTGACATGCCCAACGACCTGCCGATGTTCGAGTGGGCCGGTTGGTCGCGGGTGGCAGTGGCCAATGCCCACCCCGCGCTGCGCGCCGCCGCCGACGAGGTGACCTTGCGCAACGACGACGACGGGGTGGCGGTGTATCTCGACCGGCTACTGTCCCGGTAATGGGAGACACACCCCGCCTCATCGCCACCGACATCGACGGCACGCTGATCCGCGACGACCACACAGTCAGCCCACGCACCGCCGACCTGCTCGCCCGGATCGCGGCGCGAGGCACGCCGGTCGTCCTGGTCACCGGCCGTCCGGTCCGCTGGCTCAAGATGGTGTACGACCAGCTCGCCCGGCCGCTGCCGGCGGTCTGCGCCAACGGCGCCGTGGTCTACGACCCGTTCGAGGACGCTGTGGTGCGTGCTGACCCGCTCGCACCGCACCACCTGGCCGAGGTGGCCCGGAGGCTACGCGCCGAGGTGCCCGGGATCAGCTTCGCAGTGGAGATCCTGGACAGCCGGGAGATGCGGCACGAGGCGCACTACCCGCTGCGCTGGGACGCCGACGCCAACGGCATCCGGCCGATCGAGACGCCGGAGGAGTTGCTGTCGGTCCCGGCGGTGAAGCTCCTCGCCCGAGCCGGCGAGCAGGACCCGGACGCCTTCGCCGAGCTGATCGGCACGGCGGTGGCGGGGTTGGCCGAGGCCACGCACTCGTCGTCCTCAGGGCTGGTGGAGATCTCGGCGGCCGGGGTGACCAAGGCGGCGGGACTGGCCTGGTACTGCGACCAGCTCGGAGTGGCCGCGGCGGACGTGCTGGCCTTCGGCGACATGCCCAACGACGTGCCGATGTTGACCTGGGCCGGGCGTGGTGTGGCGGTGGCCAACGCGCACCGCGCCGTCCTGGCGGTCGCCGACGACGTGACGACGGCGAACACCGAGGACGGCGTGGCGGCGTACCTGGAGAAGATCTTCGGGGTGGACTGAGGTCAGAGGTACTGACCGGTGTTGTGGCCCTCGCCGCCGCCCGGCTGGCCGATGCCCGGCATCCCGGGGACCACCCCACCGGGGCCGCTGGGCAGCGCCTGCCGGCCGCCGCGCATCTGCTCCAGCTGCACCCGGGCGGCCATCTGCTGGGCCACCAGGGCCGCCTGGATGCCGTGGAACAGGCCCTCCAGCCAGCCGACGAGCTGGGCGTGCGCGATCCGCAGCTCGCCCTCGCTGGGGGCCTTGTCCTCGGCGAAGGGCAGCGAGATGCGCTCCAGCTCGTCGCGCAGCTCGGGGGCGAGGCCCTCCTTGAGCTCGACGATCGACCGCTCGTGGATCTCCCGCATCCGGTTGCGGCTGGCGTCGTCGAGAGGCGCGGCCTTCACCTCCTCCAGCAACTGCTTGATCATGCTGCCGATCCGCATCACCTTGGCCGGCTGTTCGACCAGGCGGGTCGGGTCCTCGCCCTGGCCCTCGTCGGTCTGCATCGTGCCGATCGGCCGGCCGTCCGGACCAACCACCACCACGGTGCCGGAGTGGCCGGAGTCGTCGGGGCCGGGCTCGTCGTTCTGTCCAGCGGAGCGCGCTTCGGTCATGGGGTCCATCTTTACCCAGCGGGCGGGAGCCATGCCGCCCGGGACCGACTACCGGGGCCGAACCACCCGGGCGGGGCGCGCTACCGTCGCGCCATGCCTGTCGACCCGCGCGCCGTGTTGACCCGGCCCGCACCGGAGCCCGACCGGACAGTGGCGTACGGCGACCACCCGGATCAGGTGGCCGATCTGCGCCTCCCGGCGGGAACCGGGCCGGCCCGGCCGTTGGTCGTCGTCCTGCACGGCGGCTTCTGGCGGGCCGAGTACGACCGGCGGCACACCGGCCCGCTGGCCGCGGCCCTCGCCGCTGACGGCTACCCGGTGGCCCAGCTGGAATACCGCCGCACCGGGCAGCCCGGGGGTGGCTGGCCGGGCACCCTGACCGACGTACTCACCGGGGTGGCCGAGCTGCCGGTGCTGGCGGCCGAGGCGCTGCCCGGCCGGGTGAGCCTGGCCCCGCCGATCCTGGTCGGGCACTCCGCCGGCGGCCACCTGGCGCTGTACGTGGCGGCCACCGCCCCGGCAACGGTGGGCGGGGTGCTCGCCCTGGCCCCGGTGGCCGACCTTGGCGAGGCGTACCGGCGGGATCTGGACTCGGGCGCTGTCGCCGCGCTGCTCGGCGGCGGCCCGGCGCAGTTCCCGGACCGGTACGCGAGCACGGATCCACGAATGTTGGTACCGATACGAACACGGACAGTAGTTGTTCATGGCTCGGACGATCACCAGGTTCCGGTGGAGATGAGCCGGGATTTCGTCACGGAGGCGCGTGTCACAGGTTCCGATATTTCCCTTGTTGAACTGCCCGGATGCGAGCATTTCGGGCTGATCGACCCGGAGGCCGACGCCTGGCCTCAGGTCCTCGCCGTGTTGCGGTCCCTGCACGATGATCACTAGCCATTGACGCAGCGTCGCGGACCAGGTAGAACGCCGGTGGGGCGGTGTTCGGCCCTGTAACGCTTCCTTGGAAGGAACTCGGTGTCGCAGATGAATCGCAGGCGGGCGCTCCAACTGTTGGCCGCGCTCGGTACCACCGGGTTCGTCACCGCGTGTGGCTCAGACGGTGACGCCGAGCCGACCGCCGACCGGGGCCCGATCAAGATCGGTTTGATCACGCCGCAGGCTGGTGGTTTCAAGAGCATCGGCGACGACATCACCAATGGCTTCCAGCTCTTCCTCGATATGCACGACCAGCGGCTGGGCGGCCACCCGGTGGAGCTGTTGACCGCCGACGAGGGCGACACCGCGAAGACTGGCAAGGCTGCCGTCGAGGGCCTGCTCAAGCAGGGCGTGCTGGCGCTCACCGGCGTGGTCAACTCGGCGGTGATGGTCGGCATCCGGGACACCGTGGAGCAGGCCCGGGTCCCGCTGATCGGCTCCAACGCCTCACCGAGCAGCCTCCAGAGCGTCTTCTACATCTGGCGGACCTCGTACGTGCTCGACGAAGCCGGCAAGGCGCTGGGCCGCTACCTCCGCGACCAGCTGCCGGCGAACGGCCGCGTGGCGATCATCATGCCGGAGAACGTCGGCAGCCCGGACGTGGTCCGTGGCTTCCGGCAGGACTTCGGCACTACCGATCCGCGGATCGGCGACCCGGTGACCTACACCAGCGCCACCTCCAACCCCGGCAAGACGACGTACGCCTCGGACATCAGCAAGGCGCTGGCCAAGAAGCCCACAGCGGTCTTCTGCTTCTTCGCCGGAGCGGCCGCTGTGGAGTTCATCAAGCAGCTGCGCGAGAAGTTCGCCGGGCCGATCTACGCACCCGGCTTCCTCACCGAGGGCGCCGTGCTGGAGAACCTGAAGGACAACGCGCTGGGCATCCAGACCGCGCTGAACTACTCGGCCGACCTGAACAACACGTCGAACCGGGTCTTCGCCTCGGCGTACCGCAAGAAGTACCAGGTCACCCCCACCACGTACGCGATGGCGTCGTACGACGCGGCGCAGGTGCTCGACCAGGCCATCCAGCTGACCGGTGGGAAGCCCACGCCGCAGCAGGTCAACCTGGCTCTGGGCAAGATCGGCCAGATCGACAGCCCGCGCGGCATCTGGCAGTTCAACCAGCCGCGTACCCCGCAGCAGAAGTGGTACCTACGCGAGGTGCAGCGCGACGGTCAGGTCATGTCGAACGTGCTGATCAACGAGCTGGCCACGCTGGGCTGAACGCCCACCCGGAACACGATTCGGGGCCGGTCTCCCAGTGGGAGGCCGGCCCCGAGACGTTCGCGGGTCAGTGCCGCAGCTCGGCGATGCAGCACTTCACACTGCCGCCGCCCTTCTTCAGCTCGGCCAGCTCGACCGGGACCGGGGTGTACCCGGCCGCCTTGAGCTTGCCGGCCAGGCGGGTGGCCTCACTGTTGAGCACCACGTTCGCGCCGTCGCTGACCAGGTTGAGCCCGAAGGCCATCGCATCCTCGTCGTCGGCGATCACCGCGTCCGGGAAGAGCTGGGTGAGCACCCGCTGGCTGGCTGCGGAGAAGGCGCCCGGGAAGTAGACGACGTTCGTGTCGTCGATGGCCGCCAGCGCCACGTCCAGGTGGTAGAAGCGGGGGTCGATCAGGCGCAGCGACACCACCGGACGACCCAGCGCCTCCTGCGCCTCCGCGTGTGCGGGGATCTCGGTACGGAAGCCGTGCCCGGCCAGGATGAGCCCGCCGTGCGCCTCCGGCACGTACGCGAAGTCGCCCTCACCCTCGTTGGTCTCGCCGGGTGCGATGAACCGCCAGCCCTGCGCCTCGTAGAACGCGTGGTGCGCGGCGGCCTCGGCGGCCCGCTGTTCGTGCTTGAACCGTGCGCCGTAGACGCTGCCGTCCACCACGAAGCCGCCGTTGGCGGCGTAGACCATGTCGGGCAGGCCCTGCTCGGCGGTGAGCAGGTGCACCTCGTGGCCGAGGCCGACAAGCGTCTCGCGCAGCCGGTCCCACTGCTTGACGGTCAGGTCCCGGTCGACCGGGGTGGTCACGTCCATCCACGGGTTGATCGCGTACTCGACCGCGAAGTACTCCGGCGAGCACATGAGATATGTCCGCTTTCGCGGGAAACGCTGCTGGTTCACGGTCACCAAGAGTAGGTACCGTAGAACTTTGAAAACAGCCACAAGCGTTGCTTCCCAGAGGCGGAACGTTGCAGATAGACGCGGTAGACCAGCGGATCATTGCGTTACTCGTCGCGGACGCCCGCGCGTCGTACGCCGACATCGGTGCCCGGGTGTCACTCTCCGCCCCGGCGGTCAAACGACGCGTCGACCGACTGCGCGCCACCGGCGTGATCAGGGGATTCACGGCCGTCGTTGATCCGGCCGCCGTCGGCTGGACCACGGAGGCCTTCGTCGAGCTGTTCTGCGCCGGCCGGACCACCCCCGCGCAGATCGGCGTGGCCGCCCGCCGACACCCCGAGGTGGTCGGCGCGTACACCGTCTCCGGGGAGGCGGACGCGCTCGTGCACCTACGCGCCGCCGACATCGCCCACCTGGAAGCGGCACTGGAGCGGCTGCGTGCCGAGTCCTTCGTGACCTCCACCCGCAGCACCATCGTGCTCTCCCGGCTGGTCGAATCGCCCGGCGTCGGCCCGTCCGCCGGCACCTCTTGACCTCAACCCAGGTTGAGGAGGTGGACTGGCAGCGAGTGGGCGAGGCAGCCCATCGGGGCCGAGGGGGCTGTCATGCGGGCGATCTGGTTACGTGAGTTCGGTGGGCCCGAGGTGCTGGTGCCCGGCCCCGCGCCCGACCCGGTTCCCGGTCCCGGCCAGGTGCTGATCGACGTCGCGCACGCGAACATCACCTTCATCGAGACGCAACTGCGCGCCGGACACCCCGGCCCGTTCCGCCTCACCCCACCGCTGATCCCCGGCAACGGCGTCGGCGGAGTGATCACGGCGATCGGGCCGGACGTCGACCCGGCGCTGACCGGGCAGCGGGTGGTCAGCGCCACCGGAGGTTCCGGCGGTTACGCCGAACGCGCGGCAGTGGACGCGTCGGCGACGATCGCGGTGCCGGCCGGGTTGGCTCTGGACGAGGCGGTGGCACTGCTGGCCGACGGGCGGACCGCCACCATGCTGATCGAGGCGGTCGGCGTCCGCCCAGGTGACCGGGTGCTGGTGGAGGCCGCGGCCGGCGGCGTCGGCAGCCTGTTGGTGCAGCTCGCGGTCCGGGCCGGGGCCCGGGTGATCGGCGCGGCCGGTGGGCGACGCAAGGTGGACCTGCTACCCGGCCTGGGCGCCGAACTGGCCGTCGACTACCTGCTGCCCGAGTGGGCCGAGCAGGTCCGCGCTGCGGTGGGCGCTGTTGACGTGGTGCTCGACGGGGTCGGCGGTTCGGTGGCCCGGGCGGCCTTCGGCCTGCTCTCCCCGGGCGGCCGGATGGTCAGCTTCGGGCTGGCGAGCGGGGAGTGGTCCCCGGTGTCGGCGGAGGCCGCTGCGGCTCGGCAGGTCACACTGGTCCGCCCGGACGTGCCGCCGGCCCGGCTGCGGGCGTACACCGAACAGGCCCTGGCGGACGCGGCGGCCGGCCAGCTGCGACCGCTCATCGGCCAGCGCTTTCCACTGGAACGCGCCGCCGACGCGCACGCCGCCATCGAGGCGCGCGCGACGGTCGGCAAGACCCTGCTGGACGTGGCCTGATCGAGCTCAGAGGTACATGCCGGTGCGGTGCTCCGACTCGTCGCGCCGGACCGGCTTGTCACCCTCACCGAAGAACCGCTTGCCACCGAACTCGCCGTGCAGACGGTCGTCCAACTCGTCGGCGAGACCGGTCATCACCTGCACCGCCAGCATCAGATGGGTCGCCTGGAAGTTACGGCCGAACACCGGGATGGACGCCCAGACCGTGTCGTCGGCGCAGTAGAGGCGGCCGATCGGCATCCGGTTCGTCAGCTCGGAGAGCTTGACGTAGAGCCGCTCGGTCGGCTCCACCTCAGTGAGCACCGGCGAGAAGACGTCCACCAGGGGCGGATTGTCCCGCACCCGCACGAAGACCATCGCCGAGCCGGCACGGATGGTGATGTCGCCGTCCGAGTCGATCTGCAACCGGTCGGTGTCCGACTTCAACATGGTGGAGACCACTGTGCGGACCCGATCGGCCAGGTCGAGCACGTCGTCCCGCTCGACCTGCGAGGCGGCCGCCTCGGCCAACGCCTCCTCCAGATCCGCCTCGACGTCGGCGTCCGGACCGAACTCGCTACGGGCGGTGCCCAGCGCGTCCACTGCCAACGGCTCGCCCTCGGCGTCATGCACCAGATAGACGAGGAAGGCCGGGTGCGGAGCACCGTAGACATCCCGCAGCGTGCGGGAGAGCAGCGTGGCGACCTGCGTCGACTCGGCAGTCGTGGCGTTCAGCCCGAAGGAACCGCCGGAGCCGGCGACCACCCCGGGCGGGGACCAACCGAGCGCGACCATGTCCGCCACCGCGCCGCGGTCCAGTCGGTAGCCCGCCGGCAGAGCCGCGTTGCCGACCGCGCGGGCGGACAACACCCGGTCCGCGTCCACGTCGACGCTTATCGAATAGACGGCGTCCCCGGTGCCGGAGGCGGTGGGGTCCAGGGTCACGTCGAGGTGCGCGCCGACGGGAAGTTCCCGCAGCCGTACGGCGAGCGCGCGGGCGAACTCCCGCCACGCCTCGGTCACCTTCGCCCGCAGGTCGGTGGTGCTGGGCTCGTCGAGCAGGATCGATTCCGCCGGCTCCGTCGAAGCGCCGGGCAGCTCACCGTGCGGCGCCGAGGGGTGGTCAGCCGTCATGATCGCCTCCGTCCGTCACGATCACCCTACCCACGCCGCCTGTTGGTCGAATCAGCCCGGACCGGGATCGGACAGCGGCGGTCAGGGGGCTGTCGGGTCGGCGGGGTCGGCGCCCAGCTCCACCGGCCAGGCGCCCGCCAGCGCGGTGAGCCGGGCCGCGGCGTCCGCCGGGTCCGCGCCCCGACCAACGGCCAACCCGAAGAGGTACGCGGTGACCGGCGCACCCGGACGCAGCACCTGATGGGCGACGTCCCGGGCCAGATCCAGCACCGCCGGCACCGGCACCGCGGCCGGGTCCAGATCCAACTCGGCGCACACCGCCGTGACCCAGTCGTCCATCACCGTCATCGCGCCCACTCCTCCGCCCGGCGTACGTCCTCGTCAGTGTCGCAGTCGAACCACGGCGGCGGACCCTCGCCGGACCAGGCCATCTCCCGCACGACGAGACCCGCGAGCAACGCCCGGACCGGGGCTCCGGACAGGCTGCCACCTCGCTCAACCCTCAGCCGGTCCAAGGCCGCCCGCAGCGCGGCGACCCGCCAGACGCCGCAGAGCGACTGCCGCCGCCCGTCCCCGTCCACGAAGCACGCCCCGTCCGGTCCCCGCTCAGCGCCGCCGAGGCCGCTGTAGACCGGCGGAGCAACGCCGCTGTGGGCCGGCGGCGCCGACGCAACGCCGCTGTAGGCCGGCGCCGCCGGAGCGGAGCCGCCGTGCGCCGGCAGCGCCGGAGCGGAGCCGCCACCCGCCGGTTCGGTGTCGGGGGCCTCAAGGTCGAGGTGTTTCAGCAGGTCGCCGATCGCGGTCCGGGTGAGCAGTGGCAGGTCGGCGGCGAGCAGCGCGACCACCGTGACGTCGGGATCCAGCAGCGCCAGGCCGGCCGCCGCCGCAGCGACCGGACCCCCGCCGGGCGGGTCCTCCCGGACGACCCGCACACCCGCCGGCACGGCGTCGGCCGCACCGACCAGCACGCGCGGCGTCGCGTCGCTGACGGCTGCCAGCACCCGGTCGCGCATCGGCCGGCCACCGACCGGAAGCGCGGGCTTGTCGACCCCGCCCATCCGTCGGGCGGCCCCACCCGCGAGCACCACTGCGGCGTACGTCCCCACCCGCCCACCGTAGCCGTGCCCACGCCCGCTCGGGCCGGCCTGCCCTTCGCCTCGCCCCTCGCCCCTCGCCCCTCGCCCCTCGCCCCTCGCCCTGGTGATCATGAAGTTATCGCTCGACACGCCCACGACACGCGCGGACAACTTCATGATCAACGCGTGAGGGCGGGGTGGGGGCGGGTCGGAGTGGGGGCGGGTCGGGCGGGTGGGCGGCGCTCGGTCGGGTCGGCGCTTGCGGGTGCCCGATGGCCGGCGGTCGTGCGGGTGTGCCGGCGGGGGGTGGAGGATGGCGGGATGGGACGGGCAACTGATCGACGCGGCGTACTCCGGATCGACCTGGACGCGGCGACCGCCGGGCGCGGGTCGGTCCGCCGGCCGGACACGCTCGCCGTGGAGGAGCCGCTGGAGATCCGGGTCGGCGCGGCCGGCCCCGGCCGACGCCGGCCGCTCGCCGTCACCATGCGTACTCCCGGCGACGATCTGGACCTGGCCATCGGGTTCCTGCTGACGGAGGGGCTGATCCGGTCGACCGACGACGTGTTGACAGCGCAACTCTGTGCCGGCGCGGAGACGCCGAACACGTACAACGTGGTGGACGTGGTGCTCGCCCCCGGCGTACCGGAACCGACCACCGACCCGTCCCGGAACTTCTACACGACAAGCTCCTGCGGGGTCTGCGGCAAGGCCAGCATCGACGCGGTACGCACCCGGTCGCTCTTCCCTGTCGCGGCGGACCCGCTCAGCGTGCCGGCCACGCTGCTCGCCGAACTGCCCGACCGGTTGCGCGCCGCCCAGCGCGGCTTCGATCGGACCGGCGGGCTGCACGCGGCGGGGTTGTTCACCCCCGGCGGTGAGCTGGTGGTGCTCCGAGAGGACGTGGGCCGGCACAACGCCGTGGACAAGGTGATCGGCTGGGCCGTGCGGGAACGCCGACTGCCGCTCGCCGGGCACCTGCTGCTGGTCTCCGGACGGGCCAGCTTCGAGCTGACCCAGAAGGCGTGGATGGCGGGGTTGCCGCTGCTGGCCGCGGTGTCCGCCCCGAGCACCCTCGCCGCGGAACTGGCCGACGAGGCAGGGATGACGCTTGTCGGCTTCCTGCGCGGGCGGACCATGAACGTCTACGCCGGGCCGCACCGGATCACTGTGGAGCAGCCAGCCTGACGGGAGTGGCCCGTCAGCGACCGATCCGGTCGATCAGGTCGAACAGGGCCAGCCGTGCGGCGGCATCACGGGCGATCAGGAAACCGGCGATGCCGAGGATCCAACCCAACGCGCTGCCCGCCTTCGTGACGATCCAGGTGTTCAGGCGGGCCAGCACCGGCTCGACCAGTCGCGGGCGGGCCACCCTGGCACCCAGCAACAACACCGCCGGCAGCACCATGACCAGGCAGTACCCGGCGAGCAGCACCACCACGCTCGCCGCTCCCACCTCCGAGGTGGCCAACAAGCCAACCGCACCGAGGTACGGAAGCATGGTCGCCACCTCGGCAAGCGCCGCGAGCAGCGCGAGCCCGACCAACCAGCGGGCCGAGGAATCTCCGGCGGTGGCCCGGTCCCGCCAGCGCAACACACCACCGGTACGGGGACGCCGCTTGCCGTCGTAGCGGAAGCTGAGCGCCAGCATTCCCACGCCCAGGACGAGTTGTGCCCAGAGGACGCCTCGGTTGTCCAGGGCGCCGCCCAGCGCGTCGCCCAGCCTGCTGCCTCCCCAGACCAGCAGCAACCCGACCGCGAGGTAGAACACCGCGATGGTGGCGAGGTAGCCCAGGATCCGCCGGACGTTGACTGGCCCGGGGGCGAGCAGCAACCAGACCGGGATGAAGAGGGTGCCGATGCTGGTGCTGTCGATCAACGCCAGCCCGGCCAGCGACAGCAGCAACTCGGGGGTCATGTCGTACCGACGCGGAGAAGGGCCACGAGATCATTCTCCGGCGGCGGTGAGCCTGCCGCGTCGGCCGTGGACAGGAGTAACGCGTACATCCTTCGACGGAGGCGTCGCCGGAGCCGTCACCCCAGGTCGAGGATGCTCCAGTTGGTGGGGAGCACCTTCGCCGCCACAGTGGGTTGCACTGTCGCGTAGTGCGCCTCGTGGGTGAGTGCCGCGCGGGCGGCCTGGCCGAACGAGATGTCTCCGGCCGCGGCGCGAGCCAGCTTGCCGGTGTCGCGCACGTCCTCGGCGTCGAGCGGCAGCAGTCGGATCATCGGGGCAGTCGTCATCAGGGCCAGCAGCGCGGCATCGATCTCGTCGGCCACGCTCGCGAATGCGACAGCCAGGCAGGTCGCGGGGATGGCCACCTGCCGACCCTCGTCGGCGACCTCCAGCATCAACTCCCCCACCGAGACGTTGCCCTCGATGTAAGCCGTCAACGCCGACGCGTCGAACACGACAGCGATCTGATCGCTCATCCGGCGCGTCCCAACATCCGGCGCCCCTCGGCGAGAGCGTCCGCCGGAATGGGCGTCGCCAGGCGCTCCCGCCATCGCGCCCTGCCCGCCTCGGTCACCTCGATGCCGGCTCGCCGCAGCACCTCGTCGAGGTGCCCGCGGGCCATCTGGACCCGTACCGCCGCGGTGATGGCGGCCGAGACGTTGGGCTGCTGGTCGAGCCACTCCGCGACGTCGTCGGGGAGGCTCACGGAGCGCTTCACTGTCACGCTCGCCAGCCTAGCAACGTCGGTAGCACCGGCGGTATTACCGCACGGATGGCCGGGCCGGTCAGCGGCGGCCACGTCGGCTCCGTTTGCGGGGCCGGATGACGCCGGGCATCCCGACCGACGGCCAGCCGTCCAACTCGGCCGGGGGCACACCCCGCCGGAGCAGGTCGTCCAGCACCAGGGCGAGCGGGTAGTCGGGGTGCAGGCTCAGCGTGCGTTCGAGCGCGACCGCCGCCAACGCGCCCTGACCGGCGCGCCAGGCGGCGAACGCCAGCAGCGCACCCGGCGCGGCGGCCATCTCCGGCTCGGCGCGGCGCAGCACGTCGGTCCAGAGGGCGATGTCCCGGTCCCGGCCGTCGGTGCGTTCCCACGCGTGATCGCGGACCGACAGGTGGGTCATCAACAGGCTCAACCAGGCCACCTCGTCGTCGTCGAGCCGCTCACCACGCCGCTGCCGGCGCTGGGCCTCGCGGACCGCCGCCACCCCGGCGGCGCGCAGCGCCCGCGCTCCGAGCAGGTCACTCTCGGGTGCCTGCTCGATCAGCTCGGCCAGTCTCAGCTCGGCGCGGGCGGTTGCCGCGCGGGCCGCCTCCCGGGCCGGGCCGTCCACCGGTGCCACCTGCGCCACCAGGGCGGACCGGTCGGGGAGTGCGACCTGACCCGCGAAGATCGCCGAGGCGGTCACCCGGTTGACTGTCGGGTCGTAGCGGCGCCCCTCGGGCGGGCAGCAGTCGGGCTCGGTGCAGAGGTAGGACCACCAGCGGCCGTCGGTCACCCGCAGCGCGTCGAGCACGTGCAGCCCGAAGTCGTTCAACGCGTCGCGCACCGCGTCCACGGCCGGGGTGACCCGCTCCGGTTGCCCGTAACCCACGACGGTGGCGGCCTCCGCGCCCTGCCGGCGGATCACACCAGCCAGGTGCCCGGCCAATCCGCCCAGCTCGGCCGGCTCGGGCAGGTCCGCGCGGGCGGCGAAGACGATCTGTCGGCCGACCAGCGCCACGGCGACCACGCTGTCGGTGGGATGAAAGCCGAGCAGGTACGGCACAGCGGCGATCAGGTCGGCGGGTGAGCGGACGGCGAGCTGGGGGCGTTCGGTCGAGGTCATGTCGGAAGCCTGCGGCGGGTGTACCAGGCCCTGCCACCCCTGTGGACGACACGCGACTTATCCACAGTTACTGAACGTGTTTTCCCTGCTCACGCCACACCTACGGGTGCGGAAAGAGCGCCGATGTCGTCGGGCGACACCTGGCTGTCGTAAGGAGCGGTTACCGTGCGCTGATGGACCTGGCGTACCTGCGCGCGCATCCGGCACACCTCCCGACTTTCCGAACCCATCAGCGGCTCCGGGAGACGCCGGTCGCCGGTGGAAACATCTGCGCGGCCGCCCGGCTCACCCTCGACGACGGCCACTCCGTCTTCGCCAAGTCCTGGCCGGAGGGTGCCGACCGTCCGGCGCCGGAGGGCTTCTTCGCCGCCGAGGCCGCCGGGCTGCGCTGGCTACGGGAGGCGGGTGCGGTCGGCGTACCCGAGGTGATCGTGGTGTTGCCGGAGCTGCTGGCGCTCGACTGGGTGGAGCCCGGCGAACCGACGCCGGAGGCCGCAGAGCGCTTCGGTCGGGAGTTGGCCGGGCTGCACGGTGCGGGCGCAACCGCCTTCGGTGCCACCTGGCCAGGGTTCATCGGCTCGCTCCCACAGGACAACACCCCCACGGCCGGGCGCTGGTCGACCTGGTTCGCCGAGCGACGCCTCGCCCCCTACCTGCGACGCTCGGTCGACGGTGGCGCGCTGACCAGCGCCGATGCCGCTCTGGTCGAGCAGGTGATCGGTCGCCTCGACGGGCTCGGCGGCGACGAGCCGCCCGCGCGCATCCACGGCGACCTGTGGCCGGGCAACGTGCTGTGGGGTGCCGACGACCGGGCCTGGCTCGTCGACCCGGCAGCGCACGGTGGGCACCGGGAGACGGATCTCGCCCAGCTCGCCCTCTTCGGCGGCATCCCCCACCTGGATCGGGTGCTGGCCGCCTACCAGGAAAGTTGGCCACTACCGGACGGTTGGCGTGACCGCGTGCCGGTGCACCAACTGCATCTGCTGCTCGTGCACACAGCACTCTTCGGCGTCAGCTTCCGAGATGTGGTCGTCCAGACCGCCCGTGGCGTCCTGAGCCGGGCCGAGCGCGCTACGGTCGACAGGTGAGCGTCGCCCCGAGGACCGACGGCGTCCTCGTCGACCGGTACGGCCGTGTCGCCCGGGACCTGCGTGTGTCCCTCACCGACAAGTGCAACCTGCGCTGCACCTACTGCATGCCGGCGGAAGGTCTCCCCTGGCTGGCCGGCCCCGAGTTGCTGACCGACGAGGAGATCGTCCGGCTGGTCCGGGTGGCTGTCGAGCTGCTCGGCGTGACCGAGGTGCGGTTCACCGGCGGTGAGCCTCTGATCCGACCCGGGCTGGTCGACATCGTGACGGCGGTCGCCGCCCTTCAACCCCGCCCCCGGGTCTCGCTGACCACCAACGGCATCGGCCTGGATCGGCTCGCCCCGGCGTTGCGGGCGGCCGGCCTGGACCGGGTGAACGTCTCACTGGACACCCTGGACCCGGACCGGTTCACCAGGCTCACCCGCCGCCCCCGCCTCGATGCGGTTCTGGCCGGGCTCGCCGGGGCGGCGGCCGTCGGGCTCAGCCCCGTGAAGATCAACTCAGTGCTGATGCGTGGTGTCAACGAGGACGAGGCGCCGGCGCTGCTCCGCTTCGCCCTCGATCACGACTACCAGCTGCGGATCATCGAGCAGATGCCGTTGGACGCCCAGCACGGTTGGGCCCGCGACACCATGGTGACCGCCGAGGAGATCCTGGCGTCGCTGCGTACCGTCTTCGATCTGAGCCCCGATCCGGCCGAGCGCGGCGCGGCACCGGCGGAGACCTGGCTGGTCGACGGAGGCCCCGCCCGGGTCGGTGTGATCGCCAGCGTCACCCGTCCCTTCTGCGGGGACTGCGACCGCACCCGGTTGACCGCCGACGGCCAGGTCCGTGCCTGCCTGTTCGCCACCGAGGAGTCGGATCTGCGCGCCGCGTTGCGCACCGGCGCGGACGACGACGAGTTGGCCCGGCGCTGGCGTACCGCAATGTGGGGCAAGCGCGCCGGGCACGGCATCGACGACCCCACCTTCCTCCAACCGACCCGCCCGATGTCGGCCATCGGAGGCTGAGCGTGGAGGGGACCCCGCTGACCGTCCGCTACTTCGCGGGCGCCCGCGCCGCCGCCGGCCGCACCGAGGAGGCCATCTCCGCCGGGCGGTCACTGGACGACCTCACGGCCGAGCTGACCCAGCGCCACGGCGACCGTCTCGCCGGGGTGCTGCGGGTGGCGAGTTTCCTCGTGAACGGCGTCACCTGTCATGATCGTCAGGCACCCCTACCGGCCGGGGCCACGATCGATGTCCTGCCCCCGTTCGCGGGCGGCTGAGGGAGGCGCACACATGATGGCGGTTCTGGGGTTCGTGGCTGTCCTGGCGCTGGTCACCGGTCTGATCCACCTCTACCTGTGGAAGCGGCTCGTTCGGGACACCACAACGCCGGGCCGTTGGCGACGGATCGGCGGGATCGCCGCCCTGGTGCTGGCCCTGCTCGTGCCGGTCACCCTCGCCGGAACGCAGGCCGGGCTCTACTGGCTCGCCTGGCCGGGCTACCTGTGGCTCGCGCTGATGTTCTACCTGCTGGTCGTCCTGGTCGTGCTGGAAGTCCCGATGCTGGTCACCCGGCTGGTGCTGCGTCGCCGGGTGGTCGCCGCGGAGCCCACCACCGCCGCCCCCGAGCCGGTGCTGGTCGGTGCCGCCGGGCCGACCGAACCACCGGCAGCCGGCGCCGTGGCGGCACCGGACCACGACCCGTCCCGTCGGTTGCTGCTGGCCCGCGGGGCGGCCATCTTCGCCGGCCTCACCGCCACCGGCGTCACCGGGTACGGCATCCGCACGGCGCTGGGCCCGCCCCACCTCGACCGGGTGCGGATCCCACTGGCCAAACTCCCCCGCAGCATGGACGGCCTGCGCATCGCCACCGTCTCCGACATCCACCTCGGCCCGCTGCGCGGGCGGGCACACACCGAGCGGATCGTCGCCGCGATCAACCGGCTCGACGCGGACATCGTCGCTGTCGTCGGTGACCTGGTCGACGGCTCCGTGGCCGAGCTCGGCTCGGCCGCCGCGCCGCTGCGCGACCTGCGCTCCCGCTACGGCAGCTTCTTCGTCACCGGCAACCACGAGTACTACTCCGGCGTGGAGGAGTGGGTCCAGGAGGTCGACCGGCTCGGTCTGCGGGTGCTGCAGAACCGGCGGCAGGAGATCCAGGCCCGGGGCGGTGTGCTCGACCTGGCTGGCGTGAACGACATCACCGCTGTGGGCACCGGCCTCGCCGCCGGGCCGGACTTCGCCGCCGCCCTCGGTGACCGCGACCCGAGCCGACCCGTTGTCCTGCTCGCGCACCAGCCGCTGGCCGCCAAGGAGGCGGCCCGCTACGGCGTCGACCTGCAACTGTCCGGGCACACCCACGGCGGGCAGATGGTGCCGTTCAACCTGGCCGTCAAGCTGGAGCAGCCGGTGGTCAGCGGGCTCGGCGAGGTCGACGGCACCAAGGTCTACGTGACCAATGGCGCCGGTTTCTGGGGGCCGCCGGTCCGGGTCGGCGCGGAGCCGCAGATCAGCCTGGTGGAGCTGCGCTCGGCATAGCGGAGGTCACGTACGCGCGTGGCGGCGGGTGGCCGGCGCGGCGGGCGTGACAGGATGCGGCGTGCCTCCGTTCAGCGCCGTACCCCCCGGTGGCCTACCGCCATTCGTCGCGGACCTGCACATCCACTCGAAGTACTCGCGCGCGTGCAGCCGTGACCTCACCCTGCCGAACCTCGCGTGGTGGGCCCGGCGTAAGGGCATCGGCCTGCTCGGCACCGGAGACTTCACCCACCCCGCCTGGTACGACCACCTGCGGGAGACGCTGCGCCCGGCCGAACCGGGGCTCTACCGGCTCGACCCGGAGGCGGAACGGGACATCGCCCGTCGGCTGCCACCGCGGCTCGCGCACACGGCGGAGGCGGACCCGGTCCGTTTCATGCTGAGCGTGGAGATCTCCACCATCTACAAGCGGGACGACCGGACCCGCAAGGTGCACCACCTGATCTACCTGCCGGATCTGGACGCGGTGGCCCGGTTCAACACCGCGCTGGGCCGGATCGGCAACCTCGGCTCCGACGGCCGGCCGATCCTCGGACTGGACTCCCGCGACCTGCTGGAGATCACGCTGGAGGCCAGCCCGGACGGCTACCTGGTGCCGGCACACATCTGGACTCCCTGGTTCTCCGCGTTGGGCTCGAAGTCCGGCTTCGACGCGATAGCGGACTGCTACGCCGACCTGGCCGAGCACATCTTCGCCGTGGAGACCGGGCTCTCCTCCGACCCCGCCATGAACTGGCGGGTCGGCAGCCTGGACAGCTACCAACTGGTGTCCAACTCGGACGCGCACTCGCCGCCGGCGCTCGGCCGGGAGGCGACGGTGCTGACCGCCGAACGGGACTACTTCGCCGTTCGGGAAGCGCTGCGAACCGGTGACGGTCTGGCCGGCACCATCGAGTTCTTTCCCGAGGAGGGCAAGTACCACGCGGACGGGCACCGGCTGTGTGGGGTCAACTGGTCACCGGAGCGCACCCGAGCGGCCGGCGGGCGCTGCCCCGAGTGCGGCAAACCCCTCACCGTGGGTGTCCTCAGCCGGATCGAGGAGTTGGCGGACCGCCCGGACGGGCACCGGCCGGCGCACGCCCGGGACGTCACCCACCTGGTGCCGCTGGCCGAGATCCTCGGCGAGATCAACAAGGTGGGTGCCCGGTCGAAGAAGGTCGAGGGTCGGCTCAACGAGTTGCTGGCCGCACTCGGCCCCGAGCTGGAGATCCTGACCACCACCCCGCTGGCCGAGATCGCGCAGGCCGGTGGTGAGCTGCTCGCCGAGGGCATCGGACGGCTGCGGCGCGGCGACGTCCGCCGGGTGCCCGGTTACGACGGCGAGTACGGCGTGATCACGCTTTTCGACAGGGCCGAACTGGGCGCGCAGGAGACGCTGTTCGACGTACCGGTGCCGGCGCAGCGACGACCCGCGGAGCCGGCTCCCCGGGTCCCGGCCAAACGCCCGGCGGCGGCCAAGGCGGAGCCGAAGCGGAAGCCGGTCCCGGCACCCGCGCCGCCGATCGCATCGCCGCCGTCTCCGCACGAGCCGTTCGAGCCGATGCTCTCCGGCATGGAGGAGGTCGGCACCGGCCTGCTGGACCGACTGGACGCCATGCAGCGGGTGGCCGCCTCCGCACCCGGCGGTCCGTTGCTCATCGTGGCCGGTCCAGGCACCGGCAAGACCAGGACGCTCACCCACCGGATCGCGTACCTCTGCGCGGAGCTGAACGTCTTCCCCGAGCACTGCCTCGCGATCACGTTCACCCGCCGGGCCGCCGAAGAACTGCGGCACCGGCTCGACGGCCTACTCGGCCCGGTCGCCGAAGACGTCACAGTGGGTACGTTCCACGCGTTGGGGTTGACCATCCTGCGGGAGAACGCCGACGCGGCGGGTCTGCCGGCCGACTTCCGGATCGCCGACGACGCCGAGCGGGCGGCAGCGCGCACCGAGGCCGGCGACGACAGCGCCGCGTACGTGTCGCTGCTGCGCAAGCAGGACCTGGTCGACCTGGACGAACTGGTGACGCTGCCGGTGGAGCTGCTGCGGGCCGACCGGAAGCTTGTCGAACGGTACCGGGACCGCTGGCGGTGGATCTTCGTCGACGAGTACCAGGACGTCGACGAGGTGCAGTACGAGCTGCTGCGGCTGCTCAGCCCCGCCGACGGCAACCTCTGCGCCATCGGCGACCCGGACCAGGCCATCTACTCGTTCCGGGGTGCCGACGTCGGCTACTTCCTGCGCTTCTCCGAGGACTTCACCGACGCCCGACTGGTCCGGCTCAACCGCAACTACCGCTCGTCGGCCCCGATCCTGGCCGCCGCCGTGCAGGCCATCGCGCCGTCCTCGCTGGTCCGGGGCCGACGACTGGACCCGGCCCGGCTCGACCCGGAGGCTCCGCTGGTCGGGCGCTACCCGGCGGCGTCCGTGGCAGAGGAGGCCGACTTCGTGGTGCGTACCGTCGACGATCTGGTCGGCGGGTTGTCGCACCGTTCGCTGGACTCGGGCCGCATCGACGGCCGGTCCACCTCGCTGTCGTTCTCCGACATCGCCGTGCTGTACCGCACCGACGCGCAGGCCGCCCCGATCGTGGACGCCCTGGCCCGGGCCAACATCCCCGTGCAGAAGCGTTCCCACGACCGGCTGCGGGATCGGCCCGGGGTGGCCGCCATCGCCCGCGAGCTACGGCACGCCGACGGTCTGGCCGGCTCACTTGCCGCCCGGGTGCGGCTGGCCGGTCAGGTGGTCGCCGAGCGGTTCGCCGTGCCCACACTGGACGGCGCCAGCAACGCGGTCCGGCCCGAGGACGTCCGCTCGGCCGTGGACCTGCTGACCCCGCTGGCCCGACGCTGCGGTGACGACCTGGAGGCTTTCCTGTCGCAGTTGGCCACCGGCGCGGAGGTGGACGCGCTCGACCCGCGTGCCGAGGCGGTCACGCTGCTCACCCTGCACGCCGCGAAGGGCCTGGAGTTCCCGGTGGTCTTCCTTGTCGGTGTCGAGGACGGGCTGTTGCCGTTGCGCTGGCCGGGCTCGACGCCGGACGAGGACGCCGTCGCCGAGGAGCGCCGGCTCTTCTTCGTCGGCCTGACCCGGGCCCAGGACCGGCTGTACGTCAGTCACGCCGCCCGCCGCACCCGGCACGGCGCCGAGCGCGACTGCGCCCCCTCACCGTTCCTCAACACCATCGACCCCGGCCTCTTCGAACGCTTCGGCGAAGCCGAGCCCCGCCGCCCCAAAGACCGCCAACTCCGCCTGATCTAACCCGGTCCCCACGCCCCGCGCCCCTCCACCCCGCGCCCCTCCACCCCGCGCCCCTCCACCCCGTCGATCTTGCACTTTCGGTCGTCGTTGTGCGTGGAATGCACCTTATGTCGGCGCAGAAACTGCAAGATCGACGAAGCCGGGGGGCGGGGCCGGGGCGGGGCAGGGCGGGGCGGGGCGTTTTAGGTGAGGAGGGGGGCTAGCCAGGCGCCGGTGAGCAGGGCCGGGCCGAGGGGTAGCAGGGTGTTCCGGTGCACCTTTCGGGTGGCGAGCAGGCCGAGCACCACACCGCCGTGCAGCACGTGCGGCAGGAGCAGCCCGGCCAGTAGGACGTCCCACCCCAACCAGCCGAGCGGCAGGCCGAGGACGGCGGCGAGTTTCACGTCCCCGAAACCCAGCCGTGAGCCGGGCAGCAGGGCCAGCAGCACGTGTGCCGCGCCCGCCACCGCCGCACCTCCCAGCGCGCCGAGCAGCCGGCCGGGGGTGTCGGACAGCAGCGCCGCGATGGTCAGCCCTCCGAGGGCCAGCAAGCCGGCGACGAGCACCAGCGGGTCGGGCAGCCGCAGGCAGGCCAGGTCGACCCGCGCCAGCACCAGACCGACCGCCGCGACCGCGAGGAAGACCGGCAGCGCCGGGTCGCCACCCACGGCGACGGCAAGGCCGACGAAGACGCTGGCCGCCACCATCGGGTCCACCCAGGGCCGCTGCGGCAGTGGAAACGCCGGTGGCCGGGCGTCCGCTGTGGCGAAACGCCGCGACACCAGTGGTACGACGAGGCCGACCAGCGCGCCGAGCAGCGCGATAGACACCAGCACGGCGGCCGACATGAGCCGGACGTTACTGGCGGTCGCGCACCGGCGTGTCCCCCGATCGTGATCCCGTGCCCGCCCGACGCGGCCGTTCGGTGGTCACCACCAGGGCGACCCCGGCGACGATGACAGCACCGCCGAGCAGCACCTGCGGAGTGATCGGCTCGGCCACGAGCAGCGCGCCGAGCGCCACCGCGACCGCCGGGTTCACGTAGGCGTACGTCGACACCAGCGAGATCGGCGCGTTGTGCAGCAGCCAGACGTACGCGGTGAAGGCCACCAGCGAGCCGGCCACCATGAGGTAGCCCAGCGCCAACCAGGACCGGGTGCTCACCGCCGCCGGGTGGAAGTCGGCCAGTTCGCCACGACCGGCGGCGACGGCCACCAGAAACAGCGCGCCGGCCATCATCTCGTACACCGTAGCCACGAACGGGTCAGCGGGCATCCGGATCCGTCCGGACAGGAACGACCCGACCGACCAGGAGGTGGCCGCCGCCACCACTGTCAACGCCCCGATCAGCGGCACCGCTGCCGAACTACCGCCCGGCAGCACCAGCAGGATGAGGCCGACGAAGCCCACCGTGACCCCGGCGAACGTCCAGATCGGCGGTCGATCCCCGGTGGCCGAGCGCAACAGCACCACCAGCAGCGGCACCGTGGCCACCAGCAGCGCGGCGATCCCCGACGGCACCGCCACTCCCGGCGGCCCCGATTCGGCGAGCACCACCAGGCCGTTGCCAGCGGCGAGCAGGAGCACCCCGACCAACGCGGCCGAGCCGAGTTGCCGTCGGTCCACCCGCAGCGCGCCGGGGCCTCGACGCAGTCGCAGCACCACCGCCAGGACCAGGCCGGCCACGGCGAACCGGAGCGCTGCCGACAACAGCGGAGGCATCGTCTCCACAGTGATCCGGATGGCCAGATAGGTCGACCCCCAGAGCACGTAGACCACGATCAACGCGGTCCAGATCAGTGTCGGGGTGCTGCTGGCACGACGGCCGGCGAGGGCCGTGGCGCTTGGTAAAGGTGAGCTCATCAGTGGACCACGCTACGGTGACCCCGGAGTCCGCGTCGCGCTTTGGTGGCCGGCCTCTCACCACTCGTGCAGGAGGGCGGCATGACGAACTACGGACAACCGGGGAGCGGCCACCCGGGGCCGTGGCGTGGGCAGAGACCCGACGAGACGCCCGGTCGACCGGCGCAGCAGCCCTACCCGCCCGCGGCGGAGCCCTACCCGCCGGCGGTCCCGTCGTACCCGCCCGCACCGCAGGGACGACCCGGGCCGTACGGCGGCCCACCCAACCCGCCCTACGGTGCGGCGCCCGGCGCGCCCTACGGTGCAACTCCGCCCTACGGCGGCGGAACGGATACGCCCTACGGCCACGAGCCCCGCACGCCCTACGGCGGCTCGTACCAGCCGGCCCAGCCGACCCAGCCGTACGGCGGGCAGCCGTACCGGCCCGACGACCCGTACGGCGAGGATCCGGCACCGAGCCGGCGCGGTCGGGGGCCGTTGATCGCGGTACTGGCCGTCGTACTGCTGGTGGTGGCCGTCGCTGGCGCGTTCTGGTTGCGCCGTGGGCAGAGCGACCCGGTGCCGGCAGCCGCGCCGAGCAACTCGGCCGTTGCCGGTGAACCCAGCGCGGACGCGGTCGAGCCCGCGCCGAGCGCGGCAGCACCGGAGTCGTCGGCCGATCCCCGGTTCGCGAAGGTCGGCCAGTGCGTCCGCAACGACGGCACCGCCGGCGGCAAGCCGAAGCTGCTGATCAGCGGCTGCACCGCGAAGTCGTACGAGGTGCTGAGCCGGATCGACGGCCCGACCAGCGGCGAGCGGGACGCCGAGGCCAAGTGCGGCAAGGTCGAGGGCTACACCAACTGGTATTTCTTCGACAGTGAGCTGGACACTCTCGACTTCGTCCTCTGCCTCAAGCAACGCTGAGACCCTCCACCCCAGGGGATGACATGACGACCTACGGACCTGCGGGTTCCGATCAGCCGGACGATCCGTACCAGCGCCCAGCCAGTGGGCCTGACAGCTCACCGCCGGACGACCCGACAGTGCCCCAGTGGAGCGCCCCGCCTTCCGCGGACGATCCGACCCGGCAGCAGTGGAGTGCTCCCCCGACCGACGCGGAGCCACCGACGGCACCCCTGTGGGCGCCGCCGCCCACCAACCCGGAGCCGCCGACCACGCCGATGTGGGCGCCGCCGCCCACCTCGGGCCCGGGTTACCCACCGCCCGGGCCGTTCCCACCGGCCGGGCCGTTCCCACCGGCGGGCCCGATGCCCGGTCAGCCGGCCGGGCCGACACCGGGCCAGCCACCCGCGCCGTGGGGTCAGCAGCCTCCCGGTGGCTACGGGATGCCGCCCGTCGCGCCGGTGAAGAAGACCGGCCGCAACGTCGCTCTCATCATCACTGCGGTGGTGCTGCTCGTGCTCTGTCCGTGCCTCGGCCTGGCCGGATGGGCGATCTGGAAGGTGGCCGACGCCGGCGGTGACGCGGCGCGTGCCCCGTCGACGAGCGCCCCGGGCGTTCCACCCGCGCTGCCCAGCGACGCCCCGACGTCGGCCGCCCCGACTCCGGGCGAGGAATTCGCCAGGGGTGACTGCGTGGTGAACGACGGCAGTGAGAACGACGCGGACCTCCGCAAGGTGCCCTGCGGCCCGAACACCTATCAGGTGCTGCTGCGAATTCCGGCGACCACTGACGGCGACCGGTGCGAGACGCTCGCGCCGCAGGCGACCGCGAACTACGTGCACGACAACTCGGTCGACCTGTTCGACTACGTGCTCTGTCTGAAGAAGCGCTAGCCCGATCTGGCCGATCGCTGGTCCGATTGCCAAAACTAGGGCTGTCTAGCATGGACGCTAGACAGCCCTAGTTTGTGGTCGACGGTCTCGACACGCCGGTAGCCCCATCTATCCATGTCTAGCCTCGCAGCTAGATGGCCCGATAATCTGCGATGCGTGGATCCGGTCCGCAACCCGTACGCGCCGGGCGCCGGTCAGCGTCCGCCCGAACTTGCCGGGCGGGGGCGAGAGCTGGACGTCTTCGACATCGTGCTCGAACGCATCGCCCGGGGCCGACCCGAGCGCAGCCTGATGCTCACCGGGCTGCGGGGCGTCGGCAAGACGGTTCTGCTCAACACGCTCCGATCGCAGGCGATCAACAGGCTCTGGGGCAGCGGCAAGATCGAGGCGCGTCCGGACCAGTCGTTGCGCAGACCGGTCGCCGCCGCGCTGCACATGGCAGTCCGGGAGCTCGCCCCCCGCCACCGCGCACCCGACCGGATCGACGCGTTCCTCGGCGTCCTCAAGGCGTTCGCCCAGCGGTCCAACCCGACCGGCCGGGCCGGTGCCGCCACCAAGCTGCGCGACCGGTGGCAGCCCGGCATCGACGTGCCAGCCGCCAGCGGCCGGGCCGACTCCGGCGACATCGAGATCGACCTGGTCGAGCTGTTCAGTGACGCCGCCGCCGTGGCCAGTGACGTCGGCACCGGCATCGCCATCTTCATCGACGAGATGCAAGATCTCGGCCCGGAGGACGTGTCGGCGCTCTGCGCCGCCTGCCACGAGCTGTCCCAGCTCGGCGCGCCGCTGATCGTCGTCGGCGCCGGCCTTCCGCACCTGCCGGCAGTGCTCAGCGCCGCCAAGTCGTACTCCGAACGGTTGTTCCGCTATCAACGCATCGACCGGCTCGATCGGATCGCCGCCGACCGGGCGCTCTGCGCGCCCGCCGAGCGCGAGGAGGTCGAGTACGAGCAGAAGGCACTCGACCTGCTCTACGAAAAGTCCGGCGGCTATCCCTACTTCGTCCAGGCGTACGGCAAGGCCACCTGGGACCACGCGCCACGCTCGCCGATCACCGCCGCTGACGTGCGGGTCGCCGCACCCGAGGCGGAGGCCGAGCTGGCGGTCGGGTTCTTCGGTTCCCGGTTCGAACGGGCCACTCCCGCCGAACGCGAGTACATGCGGGCGATGGCGATGATGTCAGCGGTCGAGGGCGAGCCCGGCACCGTCGTCCGCGACGACATGGACGCCGCGGTGCCCACCGCGGAGATCGCCCGTGCCCTCGGCCGCAAGCCGGCCAGTCTGTCTCCGGCCCGGGACGCGCTGATCAAGAAGGGGCTGATCTACTCCGGTGAGCGGGGCACTGTCGCCTTCACCGTCCCGCACTTCGGCCGGTACCTGCGGACCCAGCCGGCCTGACCCCCAACAATCGCGTCGACCCCGGTCAGACCTTCGACCAGGGTGCCGGGAAGAGCACCTCACCGCGAGGCGGGGGCCCCTCCTCGCTGGTGGACGGCGGCAGCACCAGCGCCTGCCAGGGTTCACCGAGGCCGGCCCATGGGCCGGTCAGGCCGAGTTCACTCGCCGGGCCGAACCCGAACCGGCGGTAGAAGGCCGGGGCGCCGAGGACGATCACGAGCCGCTCACCCAACTCGGTGGAGGCGTCCAGGGCGGCCTGCACGACAGCCGTGCCGTGCCCGACACGCTGTCGGTGCGGCGCGACCGCCACCGGGCCCAGGGCCAGGACGGGCACGTCCGAGCCTCGCTCCGGCCGCAGCCGCGCCCGGGTGAGCAGCGCGTAGCCGACCACCTCACCGCCGTACTCGGCGACCATTGCCAACTCGGGCAACCAGGCGGTGGTGTCGCGTAGCTCGTCGACCAGGCTGACCTCCGGCGGCGTCGTCACGTCCGGACGGGCGAAGGCCGCGGCCAGTACGCGGCGGACCGGGCCGGCGTCGGCCGGGTCCTCGGGGCGTAGCCGCAGCGTGGTCACCCGCGCGACGTTACCCGCCAGCGCCCGTCCATCCGTGACTGTCGCTCGATTCGGCGTGGCGCACGTGTACGAACACCAATCCGATCCTGCGGTTGACGGGGTAGCAAACGTCGCGACGGGGTATGACTGATCCATGACGCCCGTACGCTCCCTCGCCCGCGCCATGCTGAGCGGCATCTTCGTGGTCAGCGGGTATCGCAACTTACGCAACCCCGACCGGCTTACGGTGGCCGCCAAACCGGTGACCGACAAGGTCGCACCGATGCTGAAGAAGGCACACCCGAGCTTCCCCACCGAGACCGAGACGTTGATCCGGCTCAACGCGGCCGTGCAGGTCAGCGCCGGTCTGATGCTGGCCACCGGCCGGTTCAGCCGACCCGCGGCGCTGGTTCTGGCCGGCACGCTGGTGCCGGTGACCATCGCCGGGCATCCCTTCTGGAACAACGACGACCCGATCGCCAAGAACAACAACCAGATTCATGTCCTGAAGAACCTCGGGCTCCTCGGCGGTCTGCTGCTCGCCGCGGCGGACACCGGCGGCAAGCCGGGTCTGCGGTGGCGGACGGGCCATCGCATCGGCCACTCTCGACGTTCCATGCAGCGCGCCGTCCGCACCGCCCGACGCGAGGCCCGAATCGCCGTCCGCTCCGCGTCCACCGCACGTCGACTCCCCGGCTGACCTGCGTCGATCCGTCTCCGTCTCACCCCACCCCTCGCTAAGGCCACGAATTACCTGAACCACCCGGTAGGCGTTAACGCGGTGGAAATGTCAAAAACATGTGTGGGATCGGACACGGTCGCATAACGCGGGAGGCACTGACGTGAGGCGCCGTTCTAGGCTCCGTGCAGGACCTGGACGGGTAGGACGACCTTGGTACGGGGGTGGCCACGCCATGCCGACGGATGTCGGTAGACGGGCGGACCGCCTCGCCCCAATCCAACGTGTGTCACGCGGGCTCGACCGTGTGACGCGCGGGATCGATCGCAGGAACGTCGTACGGGGCGCCATCGTGGCCGCCGTCGCCTATGCCGCATGGCTTGCCATCGGCACCTTCGGGCGGCCGTACAACTTCTTCGACATGAAGATCTACCACGGTGCCGTGGTGTGGTGGGCGAGCGGTCACGAGCTCTACGAGTTCATCGCGCCCGAAACCACACTCGGGTTCACCTACCCGCCCTTCGCCGGGCTGGTCATGCTGCCGATGGCGCAGCTGCCGATCGGCGCGGCCGGTCTGGTCAACGCCGCCGCCAGCATCGCCGCGTTGGCGCTGGTGCTGGCCGGGCTACTCCGACCCATCGTGGACCGACTGGGTTGGCCACTGTGGTTCACAGTGGCACTGGCGGTGCCGCTCGCGGTCGCCATCGAGCCAGCTCGGGAGACCCTCGGCTACGGCCAGGTCAACATCCTGCTGTTCGCCTTGATCATGGCTGACCTGATCGGCCTGCGCTGGCGGTCCCGCCGGGGCACCCACTACGCCGCCACCGACGGCCCGCTGCTGCGCTTCATCTACGGCGGGGCCTGGGCGGGGGCCGGTATCGGCCTCGCCACAGCGGTCAAGCTCACCCCGGCGCTGTTCATCGCCTACCTGCTCATCACCCGTCAGTGGCGGGTGGCGGCCACCGCCATCGGCACGACGATCGGCGTGACGGTGGGGACCTTCGTGATCGTCGGTGACGAGTCGCGGACCTACTTCGGCAGCGTGCTGTGGCAGACCGAACGGGTCGGCGCGGCGGACATGACGCCCAACCAGTCCCTCGCCGGCCTGCTCGCCCGGCTGTACGACTCGATCGAGACCCCTGGGCTGCTGTGGCTCGCCTTCTCGGTGCTGATCCTGGCGCTGGGCCTGTCCCGGGCGGCCAGTTCCCGCGCCGACGGTGACGAGCTGACCGCCTTCACGTTGGTCGGTCTCACCGCGAACGTGATCAGCCCGATCTCCTGGACGCACCACCTGGTCTGGGTGATCCCGGCGATCATCGTGCTGGCCGACGCCGCAGTGCGTCGCCGCGAGGCGAGCCGGGGGATGCCGCAGCGCACCGGCCAGGGGCCGGTCTTCGGCGGACTACCCGGGGTCAACGGGCTCCGCCCACCGATCTGGTACCCGACGCTGACCGGGCTCCGCCACGGCTTCGCCGCGATCGGGCTCTACCTGCTCTTCCTGATCTCTCCGATCTGGCCGTACGAACACCAACTGCCGGAGATGTCGCACTACCAGGACGGCCTGTTCGGGGCACTGATGGAGAACTCGCTCGCGCTCGCGCTGATCATCCTGGTTGCCGCGCTGCCCTGGCGTCCAGGCGCGGAGCCGGCGTTCTACGGCGACCGGCTCGCGCGGGCCGTGGTGGTCAACGGCCGCCGCTGAGCGGTCAGGGGCAGTTGACCCATTCCTCGGTGCCGTCGGTGAAGACCTGCCGCTTCCAGATCGGCAGCCGCGCCTTGACCTCGTCGACCAGTCGGGCGCAGGCCGCGAAGGCCGCCGCCCGGTGTGCGGTGCTCACCGCGGCGACCAGCGCCACGTCACCGATGACCAGGGGGCCGACCCGGTGCGAGACCGCCACCGCGTAGACGTCGGGCGCCGCGGCGATCTCGGCGGCCACCTCGCGCAGCACCTGCGCGGCGCTCGGGTGCCCCTCGTACTCCAGGCTGGTGACCTGGCGACCGTGGTCGTGGTCGCGGACCACGCCCTGAAAGGACACCACGGCGCCGGCCCGGCGGTCGGCGACCGCCGCCTCGTGCGTGGCGAGGTCGAGCGGCTGGTCGGTGACCTCGCCGAAGGTGATCGCTGGTGCCGTCACGACGCACGCTCCCCGGGAAACAACGGCAGTGGCACGAGCGGCACCCGGTCGCCGGGCTCGCCGCTGGTGCCGGGACGGATGACAGCGAACCCGTCCGCGCCGGCCAGGCCCCGCAGCATCGCCGAGCCGACGTGGCGGACCGGGAGCGCGACGCCGGCGGACCGGTCCAGTCGGACCAACGCCAGGTGGGTGTGGTCGCCGCGACCGGGCACCGCCTCGGCCAACGTGACCTGCGGCAGCACCGGCATCGACCGGCCCTGGAGGCCGGCGAGCAGCGGGGCGACGAGCGACACCAGCGCGACGATGGCGGACTGCGGGTTGCCCGGCAACCCGGCCACGAACCGGGCTCGCCCGTCGGGGCCGGTCAGTCGGGCCAGCAGCATCGGAAAGCCGGGGCGGACCGCCACAGTGTTGACCACGTAGTCGGCGCCGAGCGCCTCCAGGGTCGGGTGCAGGTGGTCGACCGGGCCGTTCATCGTGCCGCCGGTGGTGCAGACCAGATCGGCGTGGCCCAGCGCCGAGCGTAGGGCCGCCACGTGCGCGGGCAACGTGTCAGCCACCGGGCCGACAACGTCGGATGGGCGGACCTGGCAGCCGTATCGCCGCAGCCAGGCCGGCACCGCGGGGCCCAGCGCGTCGCGGATGCGACCGGCCGCGGGCGGGCCCGCCGTCAGCAGCTCGTCGCCGAAGACCAGCAGCGCGGCGCGCGGCACCCGCCGGACCCGCAGCGTGTCGTGCCCGCAGGCGGCTGCCAGGCCGATCACCGCCGGGTCGACCGGCGTGCCGGCCGGCAACAACTCCTCATCGGCGTACGCCTCCTCGCCGGGGTTCCGCCACTCGGGCGACTCCCGGGGAACGCCGGTGACCAGGCCGTCAGCGCTCGTCGACTCTTCCACCCGCAGCACGGCGGTGGCGCCCTCGGGCACCATCGCACCGGTCGCGATCTCGACGGTGGTGTCGTCCTCGGTGAGCGGCGCGGGGGTGCTGCCGGCCAGGACCCGGCCGACGACGCGCCACGGCCCACTGCCGCGCACCGCCCAGCCATCCACGCTGGAGGTCGGGAACGCCGGCAGGTCGGTGCGGGTGGTCAACGGCTCGGCCAGGGTCGACCCGTCGGTGTCGACAAGTGGTCGGGCGGCGGCGGGCAGCGCGGCGGCCAGACCGACCGCGTAGACCCGCGAACGGGCTTCTTCCCACCCGGCTGGTGGGGGCGCGGCGACCCGATCCGCTGTGGGTGCGGTTTCCGTGCTCACCGACCGAGCCTATCGGCACGGACCGACACCCGCCCGGGCCTGGCGCGCACCGGTCAGTGGCCGCCGCCGCGAAGCGGTCAGTGGTCCCCGCCGCGGAGCTGGTCGACGGTGTGGCCGAGGATCGGCCCGAGAACGGCCAGGCCATCCCGGGCACCGCCGGTCGAGCCGGGCAGATTGACCACCAGCATCCGACCGGCGACCCCGGCAACGCCCCGGGACAGCACCGACGTCGGCACGCGGTCACGACTGTGCGCGCGGATCGCCTCGGCGATGCCGGGGATCTCGTAATCCAGCAGGCCCCGGGTCACGTCCGGGGTCCGATCCGTCGGGGTCACTCCGGTGCCACCGCTGGTCAGCACCACGTCGACACCGTCGGCGCGGGCGGCCCGCAAGGCGTCGCCGACCGGCTCACCGTCGGGCACCACCACCGGGTCGTCGACCTGGCAGCCCAGCTCGCGCAGGCCGGTGACGAGCAGCGGCCCGCTGGTGTCGGCGTAGACGCCGGCGGCGGCCCGATTGGAAGCGACGATCACCCGAGCGCGGATCACGGCCGGCCCTCCGGACGGACCCACTCGCCGGTCTTGCCGCCTTCCTTGCGCAGCACCCGGACCGCTTCCACCGACGCCGCCGGGTCGACCGCCTTGACCATGTCGACAAGGGCGAGACCGGCGACGGCAACCGCCGTCAGCGCCTCCATCTCCACCCCCGTCCGGTCCGCCGTGCGGGCGGTGGCCGTGATCTCCACGGTGTCGGCGGTCAGCAGCAGGTCGACGGTGACGCCGTGCAGGGCGATCGGGTGGCAGAGCGGGATCAGATCAGGGGTGCGCTTGGCCCCCATGATCCCGGCCAGCCGCCCGACGGCCAACGCGTCGCCCTTGGGCAGCCCGTCGCGATGCAGCAGGTCGATGACCTCGGGCGTGGTCCGCAACCGGCCGGCAGCGACGGCCAACCGACCCGTCACCGCCTTGGCTGAGACGTCGACCATGCGGGCCGCGCCGGCGCGATCGACGTGGCTGAGTTGCGCGGGTTCGGTCACGGTCGTGAGCCTATCGGTGCGGTACGACGGCGGTCGGGAGGAGCGGCGTCACGCTGGCGACCGCACCGGGTGCTGCCGGCGCAACGGCCCCGACGCCGCTCCTCCCTCACCAGCCCGCCGCCGAGGTCGCTGGGGGGACCCGGCAGCGGGGCGTGTCGACGACCCGGTTCTGCCCACAGGCAGAACCTCCCCCGTTCGCCGATACGGCCGGTAAGTTACCGGGCCTGCCGATAAGAAATCGATAAACGCCGTTCAGGCTGGTCAGCGCCCTGCGACCACTGTGGCGCCGGTCAACTCGGCGAGGCGACGTTCGGCCTCGAAGCGCTCCGGCACGCCCATCCGTCGGAAGATCGCCAACGCCCGCTCCCAGTGCCGTCGGGCCTCCGCCGGGTCGACACGGGTGAAGTGTTCGGCGAGACCGGCCAAGGCACGTCCCTGCTCGTACGGGTGTGAGATCCGAGTGGCCAACCGCAACGCCTCCTGGTGCACCTCGGACGCCTCGCCACCTCGCCCCTGCGCCAGCAGGGTGCGCCCGAGTTCGTTGAGCGCAGCCGCCTCGACGTGTCGCTCCCCCGAACCGATCGACAGCTTCCGGGCCAACTCGTGCTCCTGCTGGGCCTCCACCAGACGACCCAGACCGCGGTAGGCGATCCCGAGGTCGTTGCGCACCTCGGCCTCGGCGTACCGGTGTCCGGTGCGATCGCGTAGCGCTAACGAGGCCAGGAGAATTCGGATCGCCTGCGGCAGATCGCCCATTCGGACCCGCACGGCGCCGATGTGGCTGAGAGCGTTGAGTGTGTGGAAGACGTCGGAGTTTGTCCGGGCCCACGCCAGGTGCAGGCGATGCAGGCGCAGCGCCTCCTCGTAGCGACCGAGTGAGGTAAGTGCCATGCCGAGGTTCGGCAGCGCCATCGGCACCTTGACTCTGCCGTACCCCTTGTAGTCACGCAAGCGCTCAAAACCGACCCTCACCGCTTCGGTCAGGTTGCCGCTCCAGTAGTAGACAGCAGCGAGATTGGCGCGGTACCGCGCGGTTCTGAGCACGTCCCGCGAGTCTTTGGAGAGGGCGACAGCGCGGGTCAGATGGTGCAGTGCTTCCCGGTTGTCGCCAGTCCGGATATATCCGGAAGCGAGGTAGTTGTTCATCAATGCCGCCGCACCAACGTCCCCGGATGCGTCCGCTGCGATCAGCGCGTGCCGGTGGGTCGTGATGATGTCCTCGAAGTATCCGCGGATGTAACAGAATCGCCAGAGGGCGCGGGCCAGCCGCCACGAGTGCTCGTGGAAGCCCTCATCGAGCGCTGCCCTCACCATCGTCACCAAGTCCGTCCGCTCCGCTTCCAACCAGTCAGCGGTGGGCTCTCCGATCGCGTCGACCAACTCAGGTCGCCCGAACGGGAGATGTGTGACGCGAGATTCCAGGTCGTTGAGTTCCAGCGTCTTGGCGACCCTCAACGCCGCCGCCAGAGTGAAGTCGAACAGGTGAGCCAACCCGGCCTTTCGGTCGCTCGCGGAGTCGGTGTGCGAACACAGCTCGATGGAGTACTGCCGCATGAGGTCGTGCAGTCGGTATCGCGTCGAGTCCACGTCCTCCACCAAGTTCCTGTCGACGAGGTCGTCGAGCGCCGCGCGAGCCTCCGTGGTCGTCAGCCCGGTCAGCGCGGCGACTGCCGGCGTACTGAAGCGACTACCGGGATACAGGCCCAGGAATCGGAAGACACGCTTGGTCGAACTGGCAAGCGGCTCATAGGAAGCGGCGAAAGCTCCGGTGACGGTGCTCTCTTCCTGGGCCAGGTGGTGCAGCACCGGAGCGTCGCCAGCCATCTGCTCGGCAAGGTCCGCCAACCGCCAGCCGCGCCGGTGCGCCAGCCGCGCACCGGCCAGCCGGATTGCCAGTGGGAGATACCCGCACCGACGCACCACGTCGGCGGCCGCCTCCGACTCGGCCTCAACCCTGTCCCGACCGATGCTCAGGCTGAGGAGGTCCACGCTCTCCTGTGGGTTCAGGAGCGGCAGCGTCTGCGAGGGCCCGACATCCGGGTGGGACAGACGCCGCCGCGAGGTGACCAGCACGACGGTGGTCGGCTCGGCCGGAAGCAGGGGCATGATCTGCTCGCTGCTCGCCGCGTTGTCGAGCACCACCACTGACCTCCGACGGGCCAGTTCCTGTCGCCACAACTCCACCCTGTCGTCGAACTCCACCGGTACACGGCCAGCCGGAACGCCCAACTGTCGAAGCAGGGTGACCAGCGCGCTCGATGGCTCGACCCGGTTCTTTTCACCGTGCCCGCACAGGTCGATGAAGAGCGCGCCGTCCGGGTATCGATCGGACAGCCGGCGGGCCAGGTGCACGGCGAGGGCCGTCTTCCCGCTGCCCGCCATGCCGTCGATGATGTGTACGGCCGGCACCCGCTCCTCGATCCGCCGCGTCTCCGCCAGCAGCCGCACCACCACGTCCGCCCTGCCGACGAAGTCGGTGACAGCTCGGGGAAGGTGATCTACCGGGCTGATCTGAGCGGCCGGCTCCAGTGCCGCGCTGACCGCCACGCTGGCCCCGCCCGCTAGCAGTCGCGCCCGATCAAGTCCGCCAACCCGTACGGCGGCACGCGCCGAACCAGGGCGCGACATCGCCGTGACGATGGAGCGGCGCAGCTCCTCAAGATTGCCCCCGGGGCCGACACCCAACTCCGTGGTCAGCGTTGTTCGAACCTCGTCGTACACCGCCAGCGCCTCCGCGTTGTCCCCGCGCTCGTGCAGGGCACGCATGAGCAGGACGTAGGCCGGCTCGCGCAGAGGATGGCGGGCAACCACCTCCCGCAACAGCGCAATCGCCAGGTCGTCCCGGCGCGATCTCAGTTGGACGTCGGCGAGAAGTTCCACTGTCAACAGCCGCTCCTCCTCGGCCGCGACAGTTCGGGAGGTGAGGACGGGCCCGAGCGGTACGCCGGCGAGCATCGGTCCCCGCCACCGAGCCAGGGCGCGCCCCAGCAGCTCACGGGCACGGTCCAAGTGGCCACCCGTCAGGGCTTCCCTGGCCGCGTTCCGTTCCAGCTCGAAGCGAAAGACGTCGACCCGTTCCGGCTCGACTACGAGCCGATAGCCGCTGCGCTGGCGTTCGATGGCACCGCCGCCAGCCGGGAAAGCCTCGAAAGCCCGGCGCAGATTAGCGGCGTAGGTACGCACATTAGCTACGGCCGATCGCGGTGGGCGATCGGCCCATAGCTCATCGACAAGGTCGTCCACTGTCACAAGTCGCTCGGGCTGAACGGCGAGCATCGCGAAGATTGTCTGCTGTTTGGGTGTGCCAAGGCGCAGGGTGTGGGCAGAGAGATGCACCGAAAGGCCGCCCAGAACCTGAATCTCCACCCGCCCCCGCCAGCCGTATCAGGTATTCAGCCGATCACGCAACGGAGTGTACGACCCCGCGCCGTGGCGTACCGCTTACGGGGCGATACGAACGACCGCTGAGTGTCCAGGAGTGACGCGAGGAGCTGTGCCAATGCGAGTCCGGGACCGCACACTGCCTGCCGCAAGTTGCATCGCGGCCTACTGAAACGCGATTATCCACCCGTCGTCGCCAACGATCCCGGAGAAGGGCGGCACTATTACCTGCCCCGTTGGGCACCTACGACCGTGCCAACTCTGCCCATGCCGCCCGTACGCCTGACCAAACTCCGGATGAGGCAACTCCTCACGAGCCCTCAGACTCAAGGAATAGCGCGTCCCATAACCTGGTCAGATACCGTCCGCAGTTGCAAGGTGCCACTTGAATCCAGCGCCGGCACGCTCGACCGCACTGCGTTCAGTAACGATGGACAGAACGTGATAAACAGGCTTCAACTTGGCTAATGTTGCGCATACCGACATTTATTTCTTCTAGCCTGCCCTTCCGGCTCTTAAGCTGCCTTTCGGAGGAAGACCTCCCCATCCGGGGACAGGTACTCCAATTGACGCAGCGAGAGAAGGGGGCAACGCGATGCGTGGCACCGACTGGAACTGACAAGTTCGACACAGGACTTCTGAGGGCCCGAGCAGTAGGCTGCGAGAACGCGCAGGCAGTCCTCCGGGAGCGGCATGACCCTTCCTCAGCGACGAGAGATTGAGACCGATCGGCGGCTGTTGCTGCTCGTCGGTCTCGTCGTCGTTGTTGCCACGGTCATCGTCGCCACGTCACTTCCGGCCGCGTTGCGTTCGGCGAAGCCAGAGACGGTGAACGACGCTGCGGTCCTTGTCATGCTCACGCTCATGATCGCGTTGGGCACGCTGGTCAAGGCCCGCGTACGGATCCGGTCGACGACCCAGTCGATCAGCTGGAACGAGACAGCGATCATCGTCGGTGCAGCCATCGCTCCAACGTCAGTAGTCGTGCTCTGCACCGCAGTCGGGATCGCCCTCGCCTCGATTCGCCTCACACCGATAAAGCTGGCCTTCGGTATCGGCAAGAACGTCATAGTGGCCTGGGGCGCCGGCACGGCACTCGCGATGACGACCTGGACCTGGCCGCCCACGGGAACAGCCCCCCTGATGCTGCTGGGGCCGTTGGCACTCGCCTACCTGGTCGCGGCGCTCCTGGACGACCTACTCGCCATCCCAGTCATCGCGCTCGCCTCCCAGACCAGGATCGCGAAGCACTTCCGCAGCAACCTCGACCTTCGGCTCGCCGGCTTCGCCGTGCGGTTCGCCGTCGCGGCCTGCACGCTGCTGATCATCCGGATGGACCCCCGGCTCCTGCTCGCCGTCCCACCCCTGGTGCTGAGCCTGCACCTGGCCTACTCCGCGCGGATTCGAGGCCGCACCGAGCAGCAGGCGTGGCAACGGCTCGCCCGCACCACCGACGCGCTCAACGTGGTCGACCTGGACAACGTCCTCACCACCGCCGTCACCCAGGCCGCCGAGTTGTTCTCCGCCGACGAGGTCGAGATCGAGCTGCGCGACGGCGGCCGCGCCGTACGCGGCGGCACCGCCGGCATCACCTTCGACGGCCCGACCGGCACGCCCACCGACGTGGGCGGCACTATCGTCCCCGCGCCGCTGGAGGGCCACGACCGGACTGTCGACATCGGCATGCTTCGACTGCGCTTCCGCGGCCCGGTGCAGCTCTCCGAGCGGGAGCAGTACACCCTGCGGACCTTCGCCTCCGCGCTGTGCACCGCCGTCCGCAACGCCCAGGCGTACGCCGAACTGGCCCGGGTCGCCGACGAGCACGCGTACGCGGCCTCGCACGACGCGCTGACCGACCTGGCCAACCGTCGGCACCTCCTCGACGAGGGCACCGAGCAGTTGAGCACTCGCCATGCCGACGGGGTGACAGCGCTGGTGCTGATCGACCTCAACCACTTCAAGGAGGTCAACGACACGCTCGGGCATGCCGCCGGCGACCAGGTACTGGTGCAGGTCGCCGACCGGTTGCGGGGTGCTGCCCAGCCGAGCGACCTGGTGGCCCGCCTCGGCGGCGACGAGTTCGCCGTACTCATGCGCGGTCTGCCGGCCCCGGCGGTCGCCGCGCACCGGGCCGAGACGTTGCTCGCCGCCCTGCACGAGCCGTTCGAGCTGGATGGCATGCGAATCAGCGTCGAAGCCAGCGGCGGGATCTCCGGCGCCCCGTCCAACGGCGGCATGGCCGAGTTGCTGCGCCGCGCCGACGTGGCGATGTACCAGGCGAAGCGGGCCGGGCAGCGGATCTCCACGTACGCCCCGACCCGCGACACCGCCGACCTCGGTCGCCTCACCCTCGGCGGTGACCTACCGCGCGCGGTCGCCGACCACGAGTTCGTCGTCAACTTCCAACCGATCGTCGACCTGCGCTCCGGTGAGGTGACCAGCGCCGAGGCACTGGCCCGCTGGCACCACCCCACCCACGGCCTGATCGACCCGCTGCGGTTCCTGGAGGCGGTGGAACGGTCCGGCCTGCTACCGGCCTTCGCCGAAGCGATCCTCGACCAGGCGCTGATCGCGGCGGTGAGTTGGCGCGACGCCGGCTTCGACGTACCGGTCGCGGTCAACGTGTCCCCGCGCAGCCTGCTCGACGCGCGGTTCCCCGGCTCGGTGCTGGCCCGCCTCAGAGCCCACGACCTACCACCGGACCGGCTGGTCCTGGAGTTGACCGAGACGCTGACCCTCAGCCAACTCGACGTGGTCGACCGGGTGCTCAGCCGGCTCCGCGACGAGGGAGTCCGGTTGGCGTTGGACGACTTCGGCACCGGCTACTCCTCGCTCTCGCTGCTCTCCCGAATCCCGGTCCACGAGCTGAAGATCGACCGGAGCTTCGTGACGACGATGGAGAGCTCGGCGGAGGCCGCCGCCGTCATCCGCTCCACCCTCGACCTGGGTCGCAGCCTCGACCTGGACGTGGTGGCCGAGGGCGTCGAGAGCGAGCCGCAACGGCGGGCCCTCTGGGAGTTGGGCTGCGTCGCCGGCCAGGGGCATCTGTTCGCCCGGCCGATGCCGTCCGGCACCCTGCTCGCGGCGATGCAGCGCGGCTCGGGCGGCCGACCGGGCACCCTCGCCGCGCCGCTGCACGACACCGGGGCGGTGATCCGGTTGAGCCAGAACCGCCGCCAGGCCGGCCGTTCCAGGCCCGACCGCCTGCCACACCTGCCCGCCTGAGCAGGCATCGCCCCGTTGCGCGGGCAGCCCGGTCTGCCAGACTGTCGCGCGTGATCGTCGACGACCCGACCGCCCACCGCAGTCGCTGGCACTGGCGCACGCTCGACGACGCCGCCGGCGGACTCGCCCTCGACCTGGGCCTCTACGCCGTGTCGGCCACCTTCGCCGCGATCACCGCTGTCACGTCGACACTGCTGCCGCACCGCGCCTGGGGCGCTGTCGCCGCCGTCGGCTACCTGCTCGCAACGGTGACGGTGATCGCCCAACTTCTGCTGCGTCGACGTTCTCCGTCCTCCCGGCTGAGCGGTCTGCCAGCCCGCTGGGCGGTCACCGGTCTCGCCTGGGCCACCACCACACTGCTGCCCCTGGCCTGGCAGAGCGTCGACCGCGCCGGTGGACGCACCGACCGGGCCCAGGAGGAGGTGCTGGTCGTCGAGCAGGCCGGCAGTCGCCTCCTGGAACACGGCACGCCATACCTCGGACCCGACGCCATCGCCGCCCTGCCACCGGGCGAGCAACTGATGGGCTACACCCCTTACCAGCCCGGCATGGCGATGTTCGGCCTGCCCAGAGCACTGCTCGACACCTGGTGGACCGACTCCCGGGTCTGGTTCGCGGTGGGCACCGCGCTGGCGCTCGCCCTGGCCGTGGCCGCCCTGCGCAGAACACCGGCCACCACCGACGAGGCCACCACCGACGAGGCCACTGCCGGCCAGGCCACCACCACCGCGACCCACCGGCGGGACTCCGCCCTGCTGCGCGGCGTGCAGGCCGCCACCGTACTGCCGATCTGTGCCCTCACCCTCGCCACCGGCGGCGACGACCTACCCGTACTCGCGCTCTGCCTGCTGGCCCTCGCGTTCGCCGCCGCCGACCGCCCCGGCCGGGCCGGCCTCGCGGTCGGACTCGCTGGCGCGCTGAAGCTGTTCGCCTGGCCGGTCGCCCTGGTCCTGATCGTCTGGGGCCTGACCCGACGCGCCGGCACCCGAGTCGCCATCGGCGCGATCGGACTGCCCATCGCCGCACTACTACCGGCGCTGCTGGTGGACCGCGATGCCCTCACCGAGAACGTGCTGCGCTTCCCCCTCGGCCACGGGCTGGTCACCAGCCCAGCGCAGTCCCCGTTCCCCGGCTACCTGATCGCCAACGCGCTACCCGCCGGCCGGCTGATCGCCGCCGGGCTGCTGGTCGCCGCCGGAGTGGCCATCGCCGTCCGGCTCGCCCGCCGCCCGCCCCGCACCGCCGTCGCCACCGCGCTCATCTGCGGGTACGGGCTGCTCGCCGCCATCGCCCTGATGCCCTCGACCCGCTTCGGCTACCTGCTGTACCCACTGGCCCTGCTGACCTGGGCTCCCGCCCTGCACCGCGCTGGCGACACACCGACCGCCGCGGTTGCCGATGAGCGGTCCGGTCGGACCACTTCGGCGTAACTTCCGAGCGGAACGGCGCGTCAGGGCGTAGACCTGAAGGCATGACCACGTACCGCGACCGGGCCGACGCCGGCCGGGTGCTCTCCGAACGGCTCACCGCGCTCATCGGCGAACCGGACATCGTCGTCCTGGGCCTCGTCCGTGGTGGCGTGCCGGTCGCCCGGGTCGTCGCCGAACGCCTCGGCGCACCACTGGACGTGCTCGTCGTCCGCAAGCTCGGCATGCCGTGGGCTCGGGAGGTCGCCTTCGGCGCACTCGGGCCCGGCGGTGTCCAGGTGCTCAACGACGCGGTGGCCAGCCGACTCAGCAGCGACGACATCGCTGAGGTCCGCCATCGGGAGCAGGCCGAACTGGAGCGCCGGGAACGGCTCTACCGGGGCGACCGCCCACAGGTGGACCTCACCGGGCGGACGGCCGTGATCGTCGACGACGGCCTCGCCACCGGCGCAACCGCCCGCGTCGCCGTCGAGGTCGTCCGCCAACTCGGGGCACACCGCGTCGTAGTCGCGGTCCCGGTCGGCGCGCAGGAGGCGTACGAACTGCTCGCCGCCGAGGCCGACCAGGTCATCTGCGCGCAACGCCCGGCGGACTTCGGCGCGGTCAGCGTCTACTACGACGATTTCCACGAGGTGTCCGACGAAGAAGTCACCGAGGCGCTCACAGCAACTGCATAGGAACAACGGGTACCGTCGGGCGATGAGTAGCCTCACCTGTCCCAAGTGTCACGGAGAAATGCGCCAGTACGAGCGCAGCGGCGTCGTCATCGACCAGTGCGGGGAGTGCCGAGGCATCTTCCTGGACCGCGGCGAGCTGGAGAAGCTGTTCGAGGCGGAGGCCAACTGGAGCCGCCAACAGGCCGGCGGCGCGCCAGGGCAGCCCGCGCAGCAGCCGGCCGGCTACCCGCCCCCGCCGCCCCCGGCGCACCAGCCCGGTTACGGCGCCGTCCCGCCGCCGCCCCCGCCCGCCCACGGCTACCCGCCGCAGCCGGCGTACGGCCACCAGCAGCAACAGCACCACGGCTACCACGGCCACTACCGGCAGAAGAAGCGCAAGGGCTTCCTCGACGACATGTTCGGCTGAGCCGGAGCCGACGTTCCGCCCGGGTCGATCCACGCGTCGGCCCGGGCACACCACCCGGGCCATTGATCGTTGGCGGGGGCGATCCTTCATGCGAGGCTGATTCGCATGACCGCGATCCGACCGGACGAGGCGCTGGCCCAGGCTTACGACGGGATCACCGCGGTGGTCGGCCGCCTGGACGACGCCGGCCTGCAACGAGCAACCCGCTGCCGTGGCTGGCTCATCGCCGACCTGCTCCTGCACGTGCTCGGCGACGCCCAGCGGGCACTCGTCACCCTGGCCAGCCCCGTCGACGGTCCCGCCGACGTCGACGACGTGAGCTACTGGCGTGACTTTCCCGCCAGCGACGATGAGGCCGCCCGGCACGCCTGGTGGGTCCGCCGATCGGCTGCCGCCTTCGACCGTCCGACCGGGATCGTCCAACTCTGGCGGGACACCGCGCCGGCGGCGGTCCGCGCCGCCACGTCAGCCGACCCCGAGGGGTACGTGACCACCCAGGGACACGTGCTGCGCGTACCGGATTTCCTCGCCACCCTGACCACCGAGGCCGCCGTCCACCACCTGGACCTGACGCTGGAACTGCCCGACGCGCCGCCGCCCGGCCCACTGGCGGTACGCGTCGCGGTAGCGACAATGGACGGCCTGCTCAGTGACGACACCGTTCGACCCAGCGCGTGGGACGACCACGACTTCCTGTTGAAGGCCACCGGGCGGGTACCGCTGACCGACCGGGACCGGCTGGAACTGGGTGAGTCGGCGGGCTGGTTCCCACTGCTCGGCTGACTGACGGGCTGCCGTGTCGGTCAGCCGATGGCCATGTCGACGAAGCGGGACAGGTGCAGCTGGGCTGCGACGGTCACCGTGTCGGTGGGCCCATTCCGATGCTTGGCAATAATAAAGTCCGCCTCCCCGGCCCGCGGCGACTCCTTGTCGTAGTAGTCGTCGCGGTGCAGAAGGATGACAACGTCCGCATCTTGCTCAATTGATCCCGATTCACGCAGGTCGGACAGCTGGGGTCGCTTGTCGGTGCGCTGCTCGGGGCCACGGTTCAGCTGACTGACCGCGATCACCGGACACTCGACCTCCTTGGCCAACAGCTTCAGGCCACGGGACAGGTCGGCGACCTCCTGCTGGCGACTCTCGGTGCGCTTCGGTGAGGTCATCAGCTGGAGATAGTCGACCACGATCATCTTGAGATCGTGCCGCTGCTTCAGCCGCCGAGCCTTGGCCCGGATCTCCATCAGGTTCATGCTCGGCGTGTCGTCGACGAAGAGCGGCGCCTCGCTGATCTCACCCATGCACCGGGCCAGTTTGGTCCAGTCGTCGTCGGAGAGCTGACCGCTGCGCAGCACGTGCAGCGGCACCCGCGCCTCAGCGGAGAGCAGCCGCATGACGATCTCGACCTTGCTCATTTCCAGCGAGAAAATGGCTGCCGCCTGGTTGGCGCGAATAGCAGCATTTCGGGCAAAGTCCATGCTAGCGGTCGATTTGCCCAAGCCCGGCCTTCCGGCCACGATAATAAGTTGGCCGGCGTGCAGGCCGTTGAGCAGTCGGTCCAGGTCGCTGAACCCGGTCGGCACGCCGGTCATCATGCCGCCGGTCGCGCCCACCGCCTCGATCTCGTCCAGCGTCGGCTGCAACATGTCGGCCAGAACCGCGAAGTCCTCGCTGACCCGCCGTTCGGTGACGTCGTACACGGCTTGCTGGGCGAGGTCCACGACGTCGTCCACGTCGCGGCTGCCGCCGCTGGCGGTGCCGTAGCCCAACTGCACGATCTTCGTGCCGGCCTCGACCAGTCGGCGTAGCACTGCCCGCTCGCTGACGATGCGGGCGTAGTACGCGGCGTTGGCGGCGGTGGGCACGCTGGCGATGAGTGTGTGCAGGTACGGCGCGCCACCGATGCGTACCAGATCCCCGGAGTCGGCGAGCGCCGCCGCGACCGTGATGGAGTCGGCCGGCTCACCCCGGCCGTATATGTCGAGGATGATGTCGAAGATGGTGGCGTGCACCGGCCGGTAGAAGTCGTTGGTCTTGAGGATCTCGACGACGTCGGCGATGGCGTCCTTGGAGAGCAGCATGCCGCCGATGACGCACTGCTCGGCTGCGACGTCCTGGGGCGGGGTCTTGTCGAACTGGCCATCCCGCTGCTGCGCAGGTGGCTGACCTCCGCCGGAGCGTGGTTCTGCCCGCATGTCGTCGGTGATCGACACGGGTCCCCCCTCCACTGCGCCGGATCCAACCCCAGCTCTACCGCTGGGGTACGACACTTCCGTCCGACCGGGCCGGTCGATCGGGGGCCATCGCCGGCGGTCGAGGGCCAACCATACGGACCCCGAGGTCAGAGACTCAACAACGCCGGTGGACGAGCCTCGGGACAACCTGTGGATCCCGGTGGACAGCATGTGCGCAGCGTGTGCACAGCCTGTGGATAACCATTGGGGAATTCTCGGCCAAATGTCGCTGACCTGCGAATACATACTCCCCAGCCTGTGGAGGAGAATATTTCGGTCGGGCCTGTGACACGATCGTCCCGTACTATCTCCAGCGAACGGCTACACCTGGACAGCGGATTCCGCTTTCGGTTCAGAAGGGTCACACTCCGGCCGTGAATTACCGGGACTGGGGACGCGGCGATGGCAGCCCGCGCGAGCGCCAGCCAACCGCCTCGTGGGGTGAGCGCGCGGCGTCCGTTCCGGTTGATCCGTACGACGAGGACGGGCGCTACCGCACCTCCAGTCGGCGGCGTGCGTTGGACCGGGGCCAGGACGAGCCTGTCGACGCCTACCTGCCCCGGTGGGCGCTGGAGTCAGGGGTTCGGCACGCGGACGGCGGTGGTCGCCACGCGGCACCGGACGACGACGAGGACGAGCCCGAGCGGCCGATCTCCGGGGCAGGCCGACGGTCCGCCGAGTCGTCGGGTGGTCGGCGGCGGGGCAGCGAGCCGCGTCGGCGGGAGCAGGCAGCGATCGGCCCGGCGCCAGACTCGGACCACACCCGAGAGTGGACGCTCGACCGTCCCCAGGACCAGGGGTACTCCGGCCGCCGACGGGCCGACGCCGGGGAGGACGAGCCGGTCTCCGGCGCTGTCTCGGACCGACGCCCCCGCCGCGCGCCAGTTGGCCGTCCGCAGGTGATCTGGTCGGGCGGGGAGCCGGAGTCCGCCCCGAGCGAGCAGGTGCCGGACCAGGAGCCGAGCCGTCCCAGCCGGCGAAGTCGCCGTGCGGCGGAGGAGTCCTGGACCCGTCCGGCGGCCGACCCGTGGGCCCGCGGATCGGACCGGGCGGCGGAGCCCGAACCGTCGTACCCGCCTGCGGTGGACCCGTGGGACGCCTCGGGCGTGCACGCGTGGCCGCCGGCGGCCGGCGCGGACGGCGGGGACCTGAGCGGGCAGTGGTCGGCGGTGGAGAGCGTCGGTGGCTGGGAGCGGTCGGACCGCACCGGCCAGTGGGAGCGGTCCGCGATCGAGGACGACCAGTGGGACCGTACGCTGGCGCCGCGCTCCGATCGCTCGGTGGCGGCCGAGGGGTGGCCGAGCCGGGAAGACGGGTTCTGGTCCGGCACTCGGTTGGCCGATGACGATCCGCGTTGGATGGATCCGACGACGTCGGCACCTCGGTCTCCGGTGGTGGGATACACCGCTCCGCGGCCGCGCAGCGCGCCTGCACCGCGTACGGCTGCGCCGCGTGCGGGTACGCCCCGGCGTCGGGCGGACCGGCCGGCGGTGGGAACGGCGTCGGTACGTCGGCGGGTCGAGTCGGCCGCCACTGGTGCCTGGGCGCGGCGTCTGGAGGACGACCTACTGGACCCGGATCCGGGTGGGTCCGTCCGGCCTCTGCTGTACACGGCGGCCTGTTACCTGGTGCCCGCGATGCTGATCTTCGTTTGGCTGTTGACGTTGGACAGCCAGGCGCCGGCTGGTTGTGTGACCGACATCAGCGGGGGCGGGTGTGAGTCCGCCCGGTCCCGCGCGCTGGAGTCACTACTGGCCGGTTCGCCGCGCTTCGGTCTGGCGCTGGTGAGCAGTCTGGTGGTGGCGGCGCTGCTGCGGCGGGTGGGTACGACGTGGCGCTCGGCGACAATCGCGGTTGCCGCCGCGGTGGTGGGCGGCGGCCTGTCCACGGTGCTGATCAGCGCGGTGACGGGCCAGCCCATCGGGTGAGCCGCCGGCGAGCCGCCGACCACCTTGGCCCGGGCAGTGTGCCGGATCGGACGACCTACGCACGAGGGCCCGCACCGATCGCTCGGTGCGGGCCCTCGTGGTGGTGTTGCGGACGTCAGCCCTGAACGACGTTCAGGTTGAACGACGCGGTCACCTCAGGGTGCAGCTTGATCTTCACCGGGTAGGCGCCGATCGACTTGATGTGACCGGGCACCTCCAGCCGGCGACGATCGAGAACCGGGCCGCTGGCGGCCTTGACGGCGTCGACGATCTCGGCCGGGGTGACCGAGCCGAAGAGCCGTCCACCGTCGCCGGCGCGGACCTTCAGGTTGACCTTGAGACCCTCGAGCTGAGCCTTGACCTCGTTGGCGTGGTCGAGGTCGCGGATCTCGCGGGCCCCACGGGCCCGCTTGATGACCGTGACCTGCTTTTCCGCGCCCTTGGTCCAGACGATCGCGAAGCCCTGCGGCAGCAGGTAGTTACGGCCGTAGCCGTTCTTGACCTCGACGATGTCGCCCGGGGCACCGAGGCCGGACACTTCCTGAGTCAGGATGATCTTCATATCGGTGCCTCCTCTCAGCGGGTGGTGGCCGTGTACGGCAGGAGTGCCATCTCACGGGCGTTCTTGACCGCACGGGCGATCTGCCGCTGCTGCTGCGAGGTGACGCCGGTCACCCGCCGAGCGCGGATCTTGCCGCGGTCGGAGATGAACTTGCGCAGCAGCGCGGTGTCCTTGTAATCGATGTAGGCGATCCCGTCCTTGTCGAGCGGGTTCACCTTCTTCTTGGGCTTGCGCAGTGCCGCAGCCTTGGCCGTTGCACGTGCTCCTGGTTTGCGATCGCGAGCGCTAGGCGCCATTAGAACGGTGGCTCCTCGTCAAAATTGGCGCCCGAACCGGCACGCGCGGGAGAAGGAGCAGCCGAAGCCCAGGGGTCGTCGAAGTTGCCTCCGCCGCCACCCTGGTTGCCACCGCCACCGCCGCCACCGAAGCCGCCGCCGCCACCGCCGGAGCGGGACATCTTCTGCACCTTCGCCGTGGCGTAGCGCAGCGACGGGCCGATCTCGTCGACCTCAAGCTCGATGACAGTGCGCTTCTCACCCTCGCGGGTCTCGTACGACCGCTGACGCAGCCGGCCCGACACGATCACCCGAGCGCCACGCTGCAGCGACTCGGCGACGTGCTCGGCGGCCTGGCGCCACACGGTGCATGCGAGGAACAGCGGCTCGCCGTCCTTCCATTCGTTCGACGCCTTGTCCATGAAACGGGGCGTCGAAGCGACTCGGAACTTGGCGACCGCAGCCCCGGAGGGGGTGAACCGCAACTCGGGGTCATCGGTCAGATTGCCGATGACCGTGATGGTGGTGTCTCCTGCCATGACCATCTCCTCGCGCACTCAGCGTCTCGTCGTACAGGCTCGCAGAGCCGTACGACAGAGTCGCGGAGGCTGATCCGGACGAACCGGGGTTGGATGCTCTAGCGCATTTCCGGTCGGATGACCTTGGTGCGCAGCACGGACTCGTTGAGCCGGAGCTGACGGTCCAGCTCGGCCACCGCAGCAGGCGTGGCCTGCAGGTCGATGACGGCGTAGATGCCTTCGGCCTTTTTGTTGATCTCGTACGCGAGGCGCCGACGGCCCCACACGTCGGTCTTCTCAACCGAGCCACCCGCGGTCCGAATCACGTTCAGGTACGTGTCGAGCGACGGTGCGACGGTGCGCTCCTCGAGGCTGGAGTCGAGGATGACCATTAGTTCGTAGTGACGCAAGACGTGCTCACCTCCTGTGGGCTAAGCGGCCACGGTCCTTCCGTGGCAGGAGGTCTTGTGTCGCTGCCCGCACGCGCCGAGGGAACCCGGCCGGACGCGGACAACCTGACCAGGATACCCGGTCCCAACGATCATGCCCGGGGTGGTCGGGCCCGGGCCCGGACGAGCCGACAGGGGCCCACCGTCCGACCGTCAATTGGTCGGTGGTGGGCCCCTGTCTACGAGGCCGCGGGGCGTCCGGTCCGCATTCCTTGGGTGGGACCTGGGGAGGAACGACCACACCGATGAGGTTGGACCGAAGACGCCCCGCGGAGCTTTATCGTGTTGTTATCTGACGATACAACAGCACTCGTACCTTGTCGGGGGGAAAAGCACAATTTTCCGAGATTCGTCGTCGCTCGGTATCCGCTGTGCGATGGGGTCGCCCCCGCTGCGCCGGGCCGCGCCGCGGGGGTGACCTCGCTGTCGGCCGTCGACCGCCGGTCGCCGTGTGCGACGCTCGCGCCGCTGGCGGCACCGGGATGCTGGTCGCCGGTTCAAACCCATCAACGATCGTCGGTCCCTCCGGTGACGCGACACCGCGCCGGCCGTCGCCCCGCCGGTCGGGGGCGCGACGTAGGCTCGCTCGCATGCGTATCGGAGCCCACGTCGACTCGACCGACCCGCTGGCGGAGGCGGCCGCCCGGTCCGCCGAGACCGTGCAGTTCTTCCTCGCCGACCCACAGGGTTGGAAGGCGCCCAAGCCTCGCGAAGATGCCGAGCGGCTACGCGCCGCCGAAGTCGACCTCTACGTGCACGCGCCATACGTCATCAACGTGGCAACGCTCAACAACCGCATCCGGATCCCGAGCCGCAAGCTGCTACTCGGGCACGCCAACGCGGCCACCGCCATCGGCGCCAAGGGCCTGATCGTCCACGGTGGGCACGTCAACGCCGGCGACGACCTGGCCGTCGGCTTCGACAACTGGCGCAAGACCTTCGCGTACGCGGCGGACTCCGGCGGCTTCGGCGTACCGGTCCTGATCGAGAACACCGCCGGCGGCGACAACGCCTGCGCCCGGCGGCTGGACGCGCTCGCCCGACTCTGGGACGCCATCGGTGACTACGAGGTCGGCTTCTGCCTGGACACCTGCCACGCGTTCGCGGGCGGCGAGGAGCTGCTCGGCCTGGTCGACCGGGTCAAGGCGATCACCGGGCGGATCGACCTGGTGCACGCGAACAACTCCAAGGGCGCGTTCAACTCCGGCCAGGACCGTCACGACAACCTGGGCGGCGGGACGATCGACCCGGAGCTCGTGGTGGCGGTGATCCGGGCGGCCGGAGCGCCGGTGGTCGTCGAGACACCGGGCGGTGTGACAGGTCAGGCCGCCGACATCGACTTCCTGCGTGAGCAGCTCGGAGCGGAGAGCCCGGCGGCATGACGAGCGGACAGCCCGGGACCGGCAACGCCCGGCCCACTCCCACCGGTGTGACCGCCGAGAGCCAACAGGCCACCACCGCCGCGGCCGGCACCCCCACCCAGCAGAACGCAGCAGCCAAGCAGGATGCCGCCGAGGGCGGCACCGCGGCCGGCGACAGCACCGCCGAGGGCACCGACGCAGCCAAGGACGGCGACGCGGCCAAGGGCAGCGACGCGGCCAAGGACGGCGACGCGGCCAAGGACGGCGACGCGGTCAAGGACGGCGACGCGGCCAAGGACGCGAAGGCGGACGAAACCGACGGTACGGATAAGGCCGACAGCGGGGCCAAGCCGGTCGGCCCGGAGCGTTGGGAGGCGTTCGCCTCCGCCCCTGAGCCGAAGCCCTCCATCTTCAGTCGCGCGGGCCGGGCGGTCGGTCGGTTCCTGATCCATGAGTGGACCCTGGCCGCCCTCGGCTCGTTGGCACTGGCCGTGTTGATGACCTGGCCGACGCTGCGCTATCCGCGCTACACCCTTCCGCAGGACTATTGGGACCCGAGCCTGCAAGCCTGGCAGATGGCCTGGTCCGGGCACATCCTGCTGGCCGAGCCGGCGCGGCTGTGGCAGTCCAACACGTTCTTCCCCGAGCTGTGGAGCTTCGCGTTCTCCGACACTCTGCTCGGGTACGCCCCGGCCGGAATGCTCGGCAGCGGTCCCGAGGACGCCGTGCTGCGCTACAACATCATGTTCGTGCTGGCGCACGCGCTCGCCACGCTCGGGGCGTATGCGCTGGCCCGACAGCTCGGGGCCGGCCGGATCGGTGCGGCCGTCGCGGGGGTGAGCTACACCTACGCGCCGTGGCTGCTGGCCCAGGCCGGGCACCTGCACGTGCTCTCCAACGGTGGCATTCCGCTGGCGCTGGCGATGTTGGCGCGCGGGCACGGGTGGTCCCTCCGACACGGCTACCGGCCGGAGCGCCGGCATGACGGTTGGGTCTACGCCGGGTGGCTGGTGGCGGCCTGGCAACTCAGCCTCGGCTTCGGCATCGGGCTGCCCTTCGCGTATTTCCTGGCCGGCGCGGTGCTGGTTGCCGCCGTCCTGTTTTTCGCACGGAGGCTGCGCACCAGGCAGGCCGTTCCGTTCGGTCGCCGGTTGTTCGTCGCCGACGTGCTCGGCGGGGTGTTGTTCGCCGGTGTCGGTCTGCTGATGGCGTTCCCGTTCTTCAAGGTGACCGAGCTGCACCCGTACGCCGAGCGCACCATCGGCGACATCAGCCTCTTCTCGCCACCGGCGTCGGGCTTCGTGACGGCGCCCGGGGAGTCGCGGATCTGGGGTGGGCTGCACGAGGGTGCCCGGGCAGCGCTGCCGTGGCACCCGGAGATGACCCTGCTGCCGGGCTTCGTGCTCTACGCGCTCGCAGCGGGCGGGTTGCTCTTCTCGGTGTGGCGGCTGCGGCACCGACTGCTGCTGCTCGCCGGGGTGCTGCTGACGATGGCCTTTGCCATGGGCACCCGTTTCTTCGACGGCACCTTCACCTACGTGCCTCTCTTCGAGCATCTGCCGGGCTGGAGCGGGCTGCGTACCCCCGGACGGTTGATGCTCTGGACCACGTTGTTGCTCGGCCTACTCGCGGCGGGCGCGGTCACCGCCCTCACCGACCGGGTCCGCGAGTTGACAGCGCAACGGATCCCGTCGTGGCCGGGCCCGTGGCTGCGGATGGCCACCCTGCTGCCGTTGCTGCTGGTCACCGTCGAGGGCCTGAACACCACCCCACACCCGGTGGTGCCGACCCAACCGGCGGCAATGCGTTCGGCGGAGGGCCCGCTGCTGGTGCTGCCCAGCAATCAGAGCCTGGACCAGCACGTGATGCTCTGGTCGACCAGCGGGTTCCCCGACGTGGTCAACGGCGGTAGCGGCTTCACGCCGCGCCAGCTCGACGACGTCCGTCGGGTGAGCCAGTCGTTCCCGGACCAGACGAGCGTCGACTACCTGCGCACGCTCGGCGTCCGCACTGTGGTGCTGCTGCGCGGCCAGGTGGCCGGCACACCATGGGAAATCAACATCGACGCGCCGGTCGACTCGCTGGGCATCAGCCGGCAGGACGTCGGCGACGCTGTCGTCTATCGCCTGTGAAGCTTTAGGGCGGGGCCCACCCGGCTCCGGGCGGTCAGGCTTGATCCCTGCGCCGGGTGGGCTCCCCCGAAAACCCCGACCTGGTCCGGGCCGCGGTCGGCCTTAGGGTCAGGTCGTGGGCACCGGCACGGGTGCTTGTTCGCTGGCCGTCGTGGGGCGGCGCCAGCGGTCTATCCAGGGTGCGTCCGGGGCGCCGTCGAGAACGCCACCGTCCGGGTCGTCCGGGTAGGTGGCCCGCACCGCGTCCTGCTCGGGGTGCAGGATCTCCTTGACGACGAAGACGCAGAGCACCACCACGGTCACCAGTCGCAGTGTCGAGGCCAGCACGAACACCCCTTCCGGGAAGACCGGACGGCTGGTTGCCGCGCCGAGCAGTTCCCCGTAGAAGGCGACGAAGTAGCAGACCTCGGCGATCTGCCAGGCCAGGAATGCGCCCCACTTCGGTCGGGCCAGCACCACGAGCGGGAGCAGCCAGAGCACGAACTGCTGCGACCAGACCTTGCTGAAGATGAGGAACGCGGCGACCACCAGGAAGGCGAGCTGACCCAGCCGCGGTCGGCGCGGCGCCCGCAGCGCCAGCACGGCGACGCCGAGGCAGGCCAGCCCGAACAGCGCGTACGAGACGGTGTTGAGGGTCGGGATGTTGGCGTTGAGCCACTCGAACGGGCCGAGATTGGCGGGGTCGTTGCCGACCTTGCCGTCCAGGTAGCGCCCGATGTACCAGAGCGTGCCCCAGTCGATCGGTCGGGTGGTGTTCAGTTCGAAGAACCGGTCCCAGTTCTCCGGGTACGCGCGGGCGGCCGGCAGGTTGACCAGCACGACTGCCGCGATGGCCGTCCCGATGGCGGTGAGCGCGGCACGAACCCGGTCGGCCCGTAACGCCAGGATGAGGATCGGCCCGAGCAGGAAGAGCGGCCAGAGCTTCGCCGCGCCGGCCAATCCGAGCAGCACTCCGGCCACCGCCGGTCGTTTTCGGGCCCAGGCCAGCAGGCCGAAGGCGGCCAGCCCGATGGCGAGCAGATCCCAGTTGACTGTGGCGGTGAGCACCAACGCCGGGGCGAGTGCGAACATCGCCGCGTCCCAGGGTCGCCGGCGGCGCAGCGCCAGGATCACCGCCACCGTGGCCACAGCGAGCGCGCCCAGCACCAGCGCGTTGAGGTTGTAGAACCACTGGCCCTGGTTGATGCTCGGATCGCCGTCACCGATGGCGTGCACCGGCAGGCCCAGCGCCCCCATGAAGTAGCCGGTCAGGACCGGGTACTCGACCGGGTGGTCGCGGTAGGGCACCTTGCCCTCATTGAGCCCTTCGGCGTAGTAGAGGGCGAGGACGTCGGTGTAGCAGAACCGGGTGTACTGGACGTTGTTCTGCCAGGCGCCGTCCTGGCAGGGCGATTTCTGCACCCAGTGCAGGGCGAGCGTGAGGCACACCATCGCCAGGACGATCCGCACGGCGGTCCAGAAGCGACGCTCCCGACCGGCCGGCCGGTCCACCGCTGTCGCGTGGTCGCCCAGCGGCCCGCCGATGACGCTGGAGATGCCGCGGACGAACCCGTCGGAGCGGGACGGGTGATCGGTGGTTCCGGCGTCGTCGATGCCGGGCGTCGACTGGGTGCTCATGAAGAGGCATCCTGCCGTACGACAGGGGTACCCGTCCTGTCCCGGCGCCGAGTTCCGGGTACGAAAACGCCGCCGCCGGCCGGGACAGGTCGTCCGGCCGGCGGCGGCGTCGTGTGCTGGTGCCTGTCAGTCCCGGTTGGGTGGCAGGCCGGGCAACAGCCCTCCACCGCCACCACCGGTGCCGCCACCGCCGGGATTGCCTCCTGGGTTACCTCCCGGGTTACCGCCGGGATTGCCCCCGGGGTTACCGCCAGGGTTACCACCACCAGGGTTGTTGCCCCCGGGATTGCAGAGGATGTCGATCAGCGGGTTACAGGGGGTGCCCTGGCCGGGCTGACCCCCCGGGCTGGGTGGCGGCGGCGGGGGCGGCGGGGCTTCACCGTTTCCGGAATCCGGATCGCCGATGTTCTGGGCCGGCGGGAAGTCGACCTTGGGCTTGCCCTTCAGCGCCTCGTCCATGAACCGCTCCCAGATGTCGCCCGGGAGGTTGCCACCGCTGACCTTCCGCTTGTCCTTGAGGATGAGTGGCTTCCGGTCCTTCACGTTGCCCACCCACACCGCGGTGGCCAACTGTGGCGTGTAACCGATCATCCAGGCGTCGCCGTTGTCCCTGCTGTCGTCCTTGAGTTCCCAGGTACCGGTCTTGGAGGCCGCCTTGCGACCGTCGTCGAGCCGGTGGTTGACAGCGGCCGGGTAGTCCTTCAGCACCGACGTCACGTCGTCCACAACGCCCTTGTCGATTCTCCGCTTCGAGTCGAGCTTCTCGCTGTAGATCTTGTCCCACTTACCGGTGGTCGGGTTCTGCTTCTCCACCGAGTAGAGGAAGTGCGCCTTGTTGTAGACGCCCCCGTTGGCGAACGTGGCGACGCCGTTGGCGTGGTCCAGCACGGTGATCGGGTACTGGCCATAGCCGACCACGTTGAAGAACGGCTCCGGCGTGATGTCCTTCGGGTCGGTCTTGGTCAGGTCGTAGGACTTCGCCGGGTTGGTGTCGGTGCGCCACATGGTGGTGACGCCGGCCTGCTTGGCCATGTCGATGACCTTGTCCGCGCCGATCGCCTCGGTGACGTAGTAGAACGGCACGTTCAGGGACTTGAGCGTGGACACCCGCAGCGTGCATGAGTTGCCGCAGTCGGGGTTGTCGTCGCCCGCGTTGCTGACCTTGAACGTGCCTTCCGGCTTGAATGCCTTGCCCTTCCACCGAGACTCGAGCGACTTCTTCTCCTTGAGCGCGGCCGCCAGGGTGTAGATCTTGAAGCTTGATCCGGGCGAGTGGCCGCCGCTGATCGCCCCGCTGGAGTCGGTGTTCTTGCCGGCGTAGTCGGTGCCGGTGCCGTTGTCACCGCCGTAGTAGGCGACGACCCGACCGTTTGTGGGGTCGATCGACACCACCGCGGCCATGAGGTTGGACGGCTGACCGGCCAACTCGGAGCCCTTGGACTTGCGCTGGGCCGTCGCGACCGCCGCCGCCTGCATCTTGGTGTCGACGGTGGTGCGGATCCGGTAACCGCCGGCCATCAACGCCTGGGAACACAGCGGCTTGGTATCTGTCACCTCTGCGTCCTTCTCGACGCAGATGCCCCTGTCCCGCATCTCTTGCCGGACGTAGTTGATGACATTGCCGTACGGGGTGTTGACGCCGAAGTCGACGCCGATGCCGCCCTTCTTCGGGGCCTTGAGGGTCTTCGTCGGGTACGCGGCCGGCCGCGGCTCCTTGCCGGGCACGCCGAGCCAGCCCTCCTTGACCATGCCCTCGATCACGTAGGTCCAGCGATCCTGGGCCGCGGTCGGGTTGATCGCCGGGTCGTACCCCTGGTGAGTGGAGCTGGGCTCTGGTTGCTTGATCAGAGCGGCGAGGACGGCACCCTCGGCCGGATTGAGCTTGCCCACCGACTTGCCGAAGTAGGTCTGCGCCGCGGCCTCGATGCCGTAGGCACCCCGGCCGAAGTAGATCACGTTGAGGTAGTGCTGCATGATCTGCGGCTTCGTGTACTCGTCGTTGAGCTTCGAGGCGAAGATCGCCTCCTTCACCTTCCGGGCGTACGTGTCGTCCTTCAGGTTGTCGTAGGCGTTGCGCGCGTACTGCTGGGTGATGGTGGAGGCGCCCTGCTTGTCGCCGCCGGAGAGGTTGTTCCAGCCGGCGCGGGCAATGCCCTTGTAGTCCACACCGGAGTGGCGGTAGAAGTTCCGGTCCTCGGCCGCGGCCACCGCGTTCTGCACGTACTCCGGAATGTCGTCGATGGTGACCAGGGTTCGGTTCTGATCGCCCACCTTGGCGATGATCGTCTTGTTGTCGAAGGCGTACAGGGTGGTCGCCTGCGGCGGAGTGATCTCGTCCGGGAGCACGACGCTCGTCGAGTAGTAGGTGAACCCGACCACGCCGATTCCGGCGAGCATGATGAAGACGGCGAACCCGGCGATCAGCAGGTTCATTCGCTTGCGCTTCTTCGCCCGCGCCGCGCCCGAGTCACCCGGACCACGGCCGCCCCGACCGGGACCACCCGGACCGCCCGGCCCACCGGGACCCCCGGGGCCGCCCGGTCCACCGGAGACCGGTGAGACGCTCGCTCGGGCGACCGCCGCACGACCACCGACCGACGCGGAGCCGACGCTGGCCCGGCCTGCTGAGGCGCTGCCGACCGAGGCCGCACCGACGGCGGCGGCACCGACAGGCAACAGGAGCACCCCGAGCACCTGCGGTTTGGTGGCCGCGTGCATCCGGGACAGCGCGTCCGGGAAACGCAGTACGCCGATCCCGGCGGCCAGG